>JAUYMC010000278.1 GCA_030699545.1 Gemmatimonadales bacterium
AGCGCGAACTCCACGCGCTCCTCGATCTTCACGTACTCGCCCGCCGCCTGCTCGACCTGCCGGGCGAGCGGCGCCAGATGAGCAGTTGGAATGTCCTCGGTGCCGTACACGCGCCGCAGCTCGTCGCAGACGGTCCAGAGATCCACCCGGTAGCGACCGGCCAAATCCACCGCGGCCGCGTACGCATCGAGCCCGTCCGGCTCGGTCTCGATGATCACGGTATCGCCGAGCTGGACCAGTACGCGAGGTGTCGAAACCTGGTCCGAAACGGTCAACACCCGGCGCTTCAGCGCCGCACCCGCCGTGACCGGCCGCTCGAGCCGGAGCGGCTTCTCGCTTCCCTCCCGGCGCTCAACCCGCGTCAACACCTTGCTGATGGAAAGGGGCGGCATGTCGAGCTTGCGCAGCACGATGCGCGCTCGGCCCATCTCCCGCCCCTGGCGGTTCAGCCCCTCCAGCGTCTCCCCGTACGTCTCCTGAAGCTGGCGGTCGAGGATGCCGTAGTTGTCGCGCGACAGATAGACGCGCGCCTTCTTCGTGTTGCCCGGCACCTGGCGGAGACAACGCGTCGCGGCTTGAAGCACGAAGTTGTTCGACGTCCGCAGGCGCCGCGCCAGCGCGCACGCGAACAGGCTGGGGCAATTCCACCCTTCCGTCCCCTTGTTCACGAGCAGAATCACGCGATGCGGCGCCGCAGGGTCGTTCAATCGCTTAAACGCATCCTCGTCAATCTTCTTCGTGAGCGTAGTGTCCGATGTATTGACTAGAGTGAGGGCTGGAGAAAGGCCGATCTTTGCCAAGGCGCGATCCACGGCCGGCCGCAGCTCCTGCAGGTCGTTTGTCTGCGGGAAGTAGATCGCGATCTTGGCCGGGGCGCCGTTCGGCAGGCGTACGTCACCGTACTCCTTGAAGAAGTCCTCGACCACGTGCTCGACGTACGCCGCGGCATCTCCCTCGAATTCGAACGCGAGGATGTTCTCGGAGAGGTCCTTCAGGATGTTGTCCCGGATGCCCTGGGAGAGTCCGTACCAGATCACCACGTCCCGCAGCGGTTGCCGTTGGAAGTAGGGTGTGCCGGTCGTGTTGATGACGGCGATCAGGTTCGTCCGCCCGGCGAGATAGTCCACGGTCTTCCGGACCTTCTTCAGCTCCGTGTCCAGCGACTGGCCGTACGTGTGGTGCGCCTCGTCGGAGAACACCGCGAGATGCGGCAGCGAGGCGATCGCTTGGAGTCGCAGGTTGGCGACTTCGGCGCGGGCCTCGTCGAGCTTCCCCTCGGCGAAGAGGCCGCCCAGGTCGGACTTGCGGACGGTTTCCTTCTGGATGCGGATCTTCTCGGTGTTCGTGACGATCACGTTGAACACCGAGCCCCGCACGACCGGCAGGTCTTTCTCGCCGTCGCGCGTGAACGTGAGCTTGACCGACGCGGCGAACGGCTTGTGCAGCCGGGGCGGGAGGATGCGCTCGTAGGGGACCTGCACCAGCTCCCGCAGCGACTCGATGATCGTCTTGCCAGGAGCGAAGACCAGCGCGTTCTGGACGAACGGCCCGTCCGGGTACTCCATCGCCAGCGCAAACTCCGTCGCGACGATCGCCCCGATCAGGATCGTCTTCCCCGCGCCCATCGCCAGCGCGAGGATGTAGCTCGGATACGCGAGCGTGAGCGTCTCACGCAACGCCTCGAGCTTGTGCGCGCGGGCGAACTCGTCATCGGTCTGCACGCGATCAAGCAGCGCCGGAACACCCTCATCCATCACAACGCGAGTAAATGCCTCGCCCGACATCCCCAGCGCTTCAACCAGGTCAGAAGGCTTGGGGAACAACTTCTCGTACAGCGCCAAGATGTGAGGCGTGCGCTCGATCAGCCGCAGGTACCAGTAGGTCTCGAGCGCGTGGAGCTGAGGGGCGCGCAGGAACCGCAGGTGGCCTGACTCGGGGTCACGCGCCCACTCGAGGAGCTCGGCGATGGCCGGGAACTGCTCGTACGGATAGCCGGCGTCGCGCCAGATTTTGACGAGCGGCGCGAGACGGTCATGCAGAGTTGGCATGGAGCCGAATATAGGGCTGGAGAGCGTCACATACCCGCCCTGAGAGGGCGGGCTCGGTATTGTGTGCGCCCTCTAAGGGCGCACTCTGCGCCGAGCGCGGGCTATCAGCCCGCGAATACCGGAAAGCGGGGGAACATTCGGCTAGAGTGCGTCGCCGACCGCCCGCCCGGCTTCGGCCGTCGTGGCGGTTCCGCCGATGTCCGGTGTCCGCACGCCCGCCGCGATTGTTTCCCGCACCGCGCGCTCCAGGTCCCGCGCCGCCTCGGCGTGGCCGAGCTGCTCGAACATCAGCGCGCCCGTCAGCACGGCCGCCATGGGGTTCGCGATCCCCTTGCCCGCGATCCGCGGCGCCGAGCCGTGGACCGGCTCGAACAGTCCGGCTCGGCCGGGATGCAGATTGGCGCTGGCGGCGAGCCCGAGGCCGCCCACGAGGCCCGCGCCGAGATCGGACAGAATGTCGCCGTAGAGATTGTTCGTCACGATCACCTGAAAGCGCCCGGGATCACGCACCAGCTCCATCGCCAGCGCATCCACGTAGCGGTGCTCGGCGTCGATGCCCGGATAGGCCGCGGCGACGGCCTGGAACTTCTCCTGCCAGATCCGGTGCGCCGGCACGGCGTTCGACTTGTCGCTCATCGTGACGCGCGTCGTGCCGTGCGCGCGCGCCCACTCGAACGCCGCGCGAATGATCCGCTCGACGCCTGTCCCCGTGTTCACGTCCTCGGCGATGTACTCGTCTCCGCTCGTGCGCCCACGGCCGAGGTAGAGGCCCTCGGTGTTCTCACGGAAGATGACGAAGTCGATGGCCGGACGGCCCGACGGCCCGACGGCCTGTCGCAGCGGCGTGAGATCGGGGTGCAGCAAGGTAACGGGTCGGAAATTGATGTAGAGGTCGAGCCGGAACCGGAGGCCGAGCAGGATATCTCGCGCATGTTCATTGCCCGGCACTCGCGGATCCCCGAGCGCCCCGAGAAAAATCGCGTCGACGTCGTTCTGCACGTGTTGGAAGGCGGTGTCGGGAAGCGTCTCCCCCGTCTTCAGATAGTGGTCGGCGGAATACGGTAAGCGTTCCCACGCGCACGAGAAGCCGTGTGTGTTCGCCGCACGGTCGAGCACCGGAATCGCCGCCTCGATCACCTCCGGCCCGATCCCATCTCCGGCGATAACGGCGATTCGATGGCTCTCGGCCGTCCGGCCGTCCGGCCGTCCGGCCGTCATTCAAATCCCGTCGCGCGCCCGCAGGACAGACAGTAGGCCCAGCCGACGTCCAGCTCGTTGCCGCAGGCCGGGCACTTCAGCTCGCCGGCGGGAGGCTGTCCGCAATGCGGGCAGAAGCGCACGTCGCGATTGCCGGGAAGGACGCCGCCGCAGTACTCGCAGTGGGTGCCGGCTGCATCCGGTTCGGCGCTGCGCGCCGCCGGCGCGCGAAGCACGGCGAACGGGACGTCGGGCGGAACGGGATTCTCCCCCGTCGCATCGGCCAGCTCGTCCGGCTCCGGGTCGCTCGTCCGCATCGCCGGGGGGGCGAACGCCCGGTCGCCCGACAGCACGCGGTCGGCGGCGCGGCCGTTGACCATCACCTGCGCGTCGGGGAAGCTGCGAAAGAACGCGGGGTCGGGATTCGTCTCGGCCACCTCGCGCTCCAGCGCTTCCCGCACGTTGCCCGGCTCGAGCGTCAGGTAGCCGCGCTCCCCCGCCAGGAGCCGCAGCACCGTCATCTCGTAATCCTGATGCGTCGCCACGTTGAGGCGAGAGCGATTCGAGCGATACGGCACGAGCCGCTCGTAGACGTCGGCGGCGGGGAAAGGAATCGCCACGCGCGCGCCGCGCGCGAGTCCGTGCACGAGCAGCTCGAACAGCCGATCCAGCTCATCCGCCATGCGCTAGGTCCGCCATTCGCTCACCCACCGGTCGTACAGGACGGGCGTGACGCCGCCCTGGCGCAGCACCTCCACGCCCGACGGATCGCGGTACGCCTTCCGATAGAACACGTGCGTGACGCCGGAGTTGATGATCAGCTTGGCGCACATCACGCAGGGCGAGGCGCTCACGAAGACCACCTTGTCGCGCACGCTCCCGGGCGCCTTGACCAGCGCGTTCATCTCGGAATGGATGCAGCCGCAGCTGCCGGGCACCGCGGAGTCGCACGTGTTCGCGAGCCCGCGCGCGTTGCCGTTGTAGCCGATCGCCAGGACATTCTCCAGCCGGGAGTCGGTCACGACCGTCCCCACCTGAAGGCGCACGCAGGTCGAGCGCTTGCCCAGCTCCTCCGCCATGCGCATGTACACCTCGTACAGCGGTATCCGGTCCACCGCCGCAGACGCACCGGCCGGCAACAGGTTGGAGGGGTGCGTGTTCGCGGCCACGCCATCCTTAGGCCCGCTCATGCAGCTCCCGGTCGGGGTCGTAGCTCGCGAACTTGCCGCGCGCACGCTGCTGCGCGAGCCAGGTATCGAAGCCGGACGGCACCAATCCGTTGGACCGCACCTGCTGCTCCGCGGACCGGGTCGCCATCATGTCGGCGTACTCGTTCTTTGGATGATCGTCGTGGCCGCGCACCCAGCGCCAATCCACCGTATGCGCGGCCGCGACCTGCACCAGCTTTTGCCACAGCTCGGCGTTTTCCAGTGCGCCCGTCTTGCGCCGCCAGCCCCGCCGCTGCCAGTCGTGCACCCAGCCGCTCATGCCCTTCACGAGATACTCCGAATCGGACACGTAGCGCACGTGGGCATGCTGCCATTGGCGGCGGACCCACTCGAGCGACGCGATGGCGCCGGCCAGCGCCATCTTGTTGTTGGTCGTCTGCGGCGAGCACTCATAGAAGTCCCAGCGCGCGAGGCTGTCGCCCGCCCCCGCCTCGATCAACGCGGCGTTTCCCCCGGGGCTGGGCTTGGTTGAATCGTTGCCGAGGCAGCTCTCGTCGGCGTGCGCCAGCACGAACTTGGGCGTCATGGCTGAATCACCACCGGGATATCCGTGTGGCGCAGGATCTCCTCCGCTTGCGACACCGTGACCTCGGTGCCGTGCGCGACGTGCGCGCCCACAAACAGCGCGTCGCATTTGATGCGCGCCACGACCCGCGCGACGGCCTCCGCCGGCGTCCCATGCTCGAGGTGCGTCACGAAGGCGACGCCTTGCAGCGATAGCGTGGCCTCGGCCTCGCCGACGACCATCGTTCCGGCCGCCCGATCGATCGTGGCATGAATGACATGCAGCTCGCTCGGCGCGATACCGGCAAACCGTCCGGCCAGGGCCAGCGCGCGCTGGCTCGTTTCGCGGCCGTCATAGGCCACCGCCGCGGAGCGCATCGGCGACGGCTTGCTGCCGCACACGATGACGCAGCACTCGGTCACGCGGATCAGGCCGGCGACCGTCGAGCCGATCGCGTCCCCCTGGGCCGTGGCGCCGCGCCGTCCGACCAGCACCGCGTCCGCATTCCGCGCCAGCTCGGCGAGCTGTTCCTGAGGATGGCCGTGCCGCAGCGCGGTCTCCACCGCGATGCCTCCCGCCGAGCCTACTCGCGCGCGCGCGCGCTCCAGCAGTGTGGCGCCGTCCACCCCCTTCCCCGTGCCCCGTTCCTGGACATGCCCCACGACCAGCGTGGCGCCGAACCGTCGGGCCAGGAGGACGGCCTGGTCCAGCGCCTGGTCCGCCGGGGCGCTGCCATCGAGTCCGATCAAGAGCCGAGTGAACATCGGGGGGGGGGGGCGAGCGGCGGCGGGTCAGGGTAAGACGGCGAAGCTCTCGAGGTCCCGGAGCGGGAACGCGAGCACTTCACCGGTCATGGGCAGCCGTCCCGAAAACACCTCGTCACGTCCGCTCGAATCGAGCCGTTCGGCCACGACCACATATTCGGTCCCCCGGCGGCGCAGCGCTACCCGCAAGTGCTGCCGCACGGCGCGTTCCAGCGCATCCAGGGCCTCGGGCGTGAGGGCACGGTATTCGGGGATCTTGGCCACAGCGTCACGCGACGGTGATGGTCCCGGGCGCGCCCGCGCGGATCCGTCCGATCCGCGCCGCGGCCGGCGTCCGCTCGCGCCGCAGCGCATCGAGCAACGCGTCCGCCCGGCTCGCGGAGACCGCGATCAAGAGGCCGCCCGACGTCTGCGCGTCATGCAGCAGGACGCGCAGGGGCTCCGGTACCTGTGGCGCAAACGTCACGTGCGCGGCGATCGACTCGCGGTTGCGTTTCGTCCCGCCCGGCACGGTCCCACGCTGCGCCAGCTCGCTCGCCCGGGGCAGCAGCGGGACCGCGTCGGCGTCGATCGCCGCCGTGACGCCACTCGCGGTGGCCAGGTTGTGCAGGTGCCCGAGCAGGCCGAAGCCTGTGACGTCGGTCGCCGCATGGACTCCGATAGCGAGCATGGCGCGGGCGGCGCCCGCATTGAGCGTCGTCATCGACGTCACCGCGGGCGCGATCTCTTCGGGCGTCGCAAGGTCGCGTTTGAGGGCCGTCGCCAGCACCCCGGTCCCGATCGGTTTGGTGAGTACCAGCACGTCGTCGGGTTGCGCGCGGGCCAGCGTCACGATGCGATCGGGGTGCGCCTCACCGATCGCCACCATGCCGTACTTCGGCTCGGGGTCGTCGACCGAGTGGCCGCCGAGGACGAACGCTCCGGCGTCGCGCGCCACGTCGGCCCCGCCGCGCAGCATCTCGCCGAGCAGCTCGAAGGGCAGCGTGTCCCGGGGCCAGCCGACGAGGTTGAGCGCGAACAGCGGGGTCGCGCCCATGGCGTACAGGTCGGAGAAGGCGTTGGCGGCCGCGATCCGGCCGAAGTCGTACGCGTCGTCCACGATGGGCGTGAAAAAATCCACCGACGCCACGAGCGCGCGGTCCGGCGCCAACCGGTACACGGCGGCGTCGTCCCGCGTCGAAGCATCGACCAGGATACGTGGATCGGAAATCGTCGGGACGTGGCGCAAGACCTGCGCGAGCTCGGCCGGGCCGAGTTTGCAGGCTCAGCCCGCGCCGTGCGACAGCGCCGTCAGGCGAATGGTGGACATGGGTCCACCGAAGATAGCTAGGAGAGGCGCCAGGCGAGCGCGGCACCCGCGGCGAGATAGCGCGCGACGTCGAGGGCCGCATGCAGGAGCAGATGATGCTGGCGCAGCGGGTCGACGTATTGCCACATCACCAGGCGGCGGGGAAACGCGATCAGCAGGCCGACCAGGAAAAACAGCAGCCCCCAGCCGCCCGCCCCCAGCGAATCGAACCACAGTGCGGCGAATAGCGTGAGCACCACCGCCTCGGCGAGCCGCCAGCCGACTTCCCACCGGTTGGGCCGCCAGACGAGCGCGCGGGGCGGGGCAGGCGGCTCCGCGCCGTCCGGCGCCCAGCCGTAACCGAGGGGCGGGGCGAGCGCGAACAGCATGGCCACCGGGAGCCATGCCAGCACCAACCGCGGCAGGGTCACGTTACCGGCGTGGAGAGCGGGTTCCGCGATACCCCGGGCCGCGCAATCCCCGGCCCGGACGCGCCGTGGTCAGCGCCCCGCGGCGCAGCACCACCTGCCCGTTGACGAGCACGAATTCGATTCCCGTCGAGAGCTGGTGCGGGCGCTCGAAGGTGGCGCGATCGCTCACCGTCGCCGCATCGAACACGGTCATGTCCGCGAACATTCCCGGACGCAACAGGCCTCGATGGACCAGGCCCACGCGCTGCGCCGCGAGCGAAGTCATCTTCCGCACCGCGAACTCGAGGCTCATCAAGCGCTGTTCGCGCACATACCGGCCGAGGATCCGGGTGAACGAGCCGTACGCCCGGGGGTGGGTGCTGCGCTGCGCGAACGGCCCGTCCGGCGCGACGCCGCCGGCGTCGGTGTTCACCGAGACCCACCAGTGCCGCATGGCCGCCCGCACGTCGTCTTCATTCATCGAGGAATAGACGGCCCCGGTCCGTCCCCGGTCGGCCACCACGACGTCGAGCAGCGTCTCGACGGGGTCGGTGCCGCGCGCCCGCGCGATCGCGGCGAGCGTCTGGCCTTGCAGCGGGCGGAGCGAGTCCTCGAAGGTGCTGACGATCAGAATGCCGTCCGCGCCGCCCGCCCCCCGGTAGAAGTTCTCGACGCCGGGGATGGCGCCCAGCATGTCGGTGCGGACGCGCGCCCGCGTGGCGGGGTCGTTCAGGCGGGCCAGCAGCGAATCGGTGCCGCCGCTGTGCGCCCACTGGGGGATCGAGGCGTCGAGCGACGTCGCCGAGCGCGTGTACGGATACTGGTCGGCGGTGACGTCGATACCGGCGGAGCGCACGGAATCGATGCGCGCCAGCACGCGCGGCATGCGGCCCCAGTTGGGCTGCCCCGCCGTCTTGAGGTGCCAGATCTCGACGGGGATGTCGGCCTCGCGGCCGATGCGGAACGCTTCGTCGAGCGCGGCGTCGATGCCGTTTCCTTCATTCCGGATGTGGGAGGCGTAGATCCCGCCGTGGCGGCGGGCCGTGCGGGCGAGCGCGATCAGCTCCTCGGTGGGGGCGTAGATCGCGGGGGCGTAGACCAGCGACGTCGACAGCCCGAGCGCTCCCTGCTGCATCGCCGTATCCACCAGCGCCACCATGCGCTCGAGCTCGGCGGGCGTCGCGCGGCGGTCCTGTTTGCCGACGACCGCCATCCGCACCTGCGTCGCGCCGACGAACGTCGCGATGTTCAGCGTGCTGCGCGACCGCTCGAGCTGATCGAAGTAGCCGGCGAGGTCGCGCCAGTCGACGCGGACGCCGTAGCGCTTCATCCAGGCGGAGTCGTCCACGACGAGGAGATCGGTCAGCGGTGCGACGGAGCCGCCTTCCCCCGTCACCTCGGTCGTGATGCCCTGCGTGATCTTGCTGAGCAGCCGGTTGTCGACGAGCACGTTCGATTCGGACTGGCCGAGCATGTCGATGAAGCCGGGGGCGACGATGAGGCCGGTGACGTCGAGCGTTTCCCGCGCGACGGCGCCGCGCAAGGGGCCGATCGCCGCAATGCGGTCGCCCACGATGCCCACGTCGCCCGCAAAGCGCGGATTCCCCGTGCCGTCGACGATCGTACCGCCGCGCAGCAGGAGGTCGAAGTGGTTGCCCGCCGGGATTCGGCTCGAGGAGAGGCAGGCGGTGAGGAGGAGGAGCACGACGGCCCAACGGCCGGACGGTCGACCGGCCTTGCGAGACGGGCCGTCGGGCCGTCGGGCCATCGGGCCGTCGTTTGTTACCGCCACGTCGCCCGGACCGAGTCGGGCCGGATGATGCGGCCGCGGCTCATCACCCACGCGATGTTGCGCGTGGCCGTGATGTTCGACGCCGGATTGGCGTTCAGCACGATGAGGTCGGCGACTTTGCCGGGCGTCAGGAGGCCGAGGGAGTCGGCCCGGAGCAGCTGCGCGCCGCGTCGCGTCGCGGCGGTGATGGCTTCGAGCGGCGTCAGTCCCGCCTCGACGAGCAGCGCCATTTCCTCATGCAGCGAGTACCCGGGGATCAGCAGCTGATTGGCGGCATCCGAGCCCGCCACGATCGCCCCACCGGCGCGCTTGAACTCGCGGACGAACTGATCCTGCCGGCGCCGGGAGCGCCGGAACGCCTCGAACTGGGGTGTGCGCCAGCCCGTCCGCCGCAGCAGGCTCGGGACGCTGCGCACGCTCGCGGCGTTATGCGGCACGTCTTCCATCCCCGGCCGCGACAGCAGAACGGGATTGTCGAGACGCGACAGCATCTCGTGCACCACGAGCGTCGGGACGATGGCGACGCGCGTCGCCGCGAGAGTGCGCGCGGTGCGTGCGACGGCCGCCGAATCGAGCGCCGCCCAGCCCTGCTCCTCAGCGGTCCACCCCTGCAGAAACGAAGCATGCGCGCGCGCGTAGGCCGCGCGGTTTCCCGACGCCGCCTGCACGACGCCGGACATGTGCTCGAGCGACACGACGCCGGCGCGCGCCGCGGTGACGGCGTCGATCCGCCCCAGGTGCGCCGCGATCGGCAGGCGCAGCGTCGCCGCCTCCTCCGCCAACGGGCGCAGCAGCTCGGGCGTCAGCTTCGTGTAGATCTTGATGTAATCCACGCCCGCGACCGCGCGCTGATCCACCGCGCGGCGCGCCTCGACGGCGGTGCCGACGCCGGTCGCATTCGGATACGTCGGCCGCGCGCCGTCGATCATCGCCCCGGCGGAGAACATCCGCGGTCCGATCACGGCCCCGAGGTTGAGATCCTGTTTCAGCGCCAGCGCCGAATCGGTCGCGCCGTGGAGATCGCGCACGGTGGTGACGCCCCAGACGAGATAGCGCGATGCCGCCCACCGCTCGACGTGGGCATGCGCATCGATGAGGCCGGGGATGATCGTCTTCCCGACCAGGCTGATGCGTTCCGCGTTCCTCGGGATGGCGACGTCATTGACGCGCGCGACGGCGGTGATGCGGCCATCGCGAATCAGGACCACCATGTCTGTTTTGGGGGGCCCACCCGCGCCATCGATGAGGGTCGCGCCCTCGAGCGCGATGACGCGCGCACCGCCGCCGCCGCATCCCGCCAGGACGAGTGACGTGAGCGCCACCGTCGTGATCCACACCCGAGTTCGGCCGTCCGGCCGTCGGGCCGTCCGACCGTCCGTCATTTCGGATCGCTCGACGTGTGATCGTGCAGGATGCGCCACCGGTCGCCTTGCCGCTGCAGCACGATCGTGAACGGACCGCTGGCGACGACCGAGTCGCCGCGCAGCAGCCGGAAGCGCGCCGTGGCGAGCGCGAAGTCGGGCGTGAGCGCGCGGACGCGCAGCGCCTCGAAGGTCAGCGAATCGCGTGATTTTCCCGGCGCGAAGTAGTTCCGTTGATAGCGGTCGAACAGCGGCTGCCACCCGTACTGGACGTGGGCGCCCGACACGTAGCTCGTCAGCGAATCCCGCGCGTAATCACTCATGAACCCGGCGAGGTCGCCGCGATTCCAGTCGGCGGCCGACCGGGCGAGCATGTCGCCGATTTCGCGCTGCGGATCGCCGAGGCGGATCGCCGGTGCGGAACAGGCGGTCAGCACCAGCGTCACCAAAACGTACCGCGGGAGCGCCTCACACGAGACGCTCCCGCGGCGATGGTCGTCGCTCCTCAACGGCGGCGCTTCTTCTTGGCGGTCTTCTTCTTGGCTTTGGGACGCGACTTCTTCTTTGCGGTCTTCTTCTTGGCTTTGGGCCGCGACTTCTTCGCGGCTTTCTTCTTCTTCTTCGCCTTCTTGCGGGCCTTGGGTTTGGCGGCGGGCTTCCGGGCTTCGTCCCGCATGGGCGCCGGAGCAGGCGCGGGCGCGGGCACTGGCGCCGACGGGAACATCGGCTCCATGAATCCCGGTCCCGGCCAGCTGCTCTCGGTGTAATCCATCTGCTCAAGCATCGGATCTCTCCTCTGCTGGTAGTGGCCGAACGGCGCCTATAGCTTACCCGCGGATTCCGACCTCGCAAGTGATGTGAGCCACCGCTTTTTGGGCCCGGCGTTCGCAGGGCGATCGTGACAAGTTGGCTTGACAACGCTAGTTAGCCGGACATAGGTTCGCCCAGCGATGCTTACCCGAGGCCGTTTCCTGCTGGTTGGGACCATTCTCATCGGCGCGAGCGCTCCCCCAGCGCCGGCGCAGAACGTGGCCGAGGTCCAGGTCGCCCCCCCTTCCATCACGATCCGCGTCGGCGAGCGCAGCGGGCTGCTCGCCACCGCCTTCGACCGCATCGGCAACGTCATCCCCACCATCCGCATCATCTGGTCGTCCAACAACGTGGCCGTCGCCAAAGTCGACAACAGCGGCACCGTCACGGGCGTGGCGAATGGGGTCGCGATCATCGAGGCGCGCGTCGCGTCCCGGAAGGGACAGGCGGCCGTGCAAGTCGTTGGTGGGCCGGGAGTTCCACCCCGAGCCCCTCCTCCCGCGCCGCCCTCGGCCCCCCCCGGCACCGATCCGCTCTCCGGTCAGCCACCCGGCACCGGGCCCGCGGCGGCGCTGCGGCTCGAGCCGGGCGTCATCTATCTCCTGCCCTCGGAGAACACCCGCGTCGCCCCACGGGCGCTGCGGGAGGACGGGTCACCCGCCGCGCCGGTGGCCGTGCGCTGGGCCTCGCTGCGCACCGACGTCGCCAGCGTGGATCAGAACGGCAACGTCGTAGCGCTTGCCCCCGGCCAGGGGACGATTCAGGTCACCGCCGCGGGAGGCCTGACCGCCACGGCACCGGTCGTGGTGCAAGCCGCCGATTTCGGCGTGCGCGAGCCCTCGCCCCTGATGATGTCGCCCGGTGGCGTGGATACCGTGCACGTCGTCGTGCCGACGCAGGGCGGACGGGCGGTGAACCCGCTGGTGCTGCAGTGGAGCTCGAGCGACCAGAGTGTCGCCCGGGTGAGCCTGGCCGGCGCCGTGACCGCCGTCGGACCGGGCCGGGCGACCCTCACGGTGTCGGGTCTGCTGCAGAACCGCAGCATCGAGGTGGCCGTGCATCGCGTCGCTGAGAGCATGGCGGTCCGGCCCAGATTCTCCGCCGAGGTCCAGCTGCCCCTTACCGCCACGCTCAAGTTCGAAGCCCAGGCGCTCGCGGTCGACAACACGCCGATTCCGGAGGCGCCGATGCGCTGGCATATCGCCGATCCCGCGATCGCCAGCTTCGACGCCCAGACCGGCAATCTCACGGGCCGCTCGGCCGGGAAGACGCAGCTCACCGTGCGTGGTCCCGGGTCCGGGCTCTCGGTCACCTGGAACATCAATGTCGTCGCCGGAGCGGTGAAGCTCTCGCAGTCCCGCGTGGGCATCGGCCTCAATCAGCGCTACACCCTGCGCGCCGGCTACGCCGACGATCAGGGCACGATCATCGGACCGGCCGGCAACCTGACGTGGAGCTCGAGCCACCCACAGGTCGCGAGTGTCGGCGAGGACGGGACGGTGGCCGGCCTCGGCTACGGCACGACCCGCGTGACCGCGCTCGCGCCCGGCGGCAAGACGGCGACCGCCGACGTCTACGTCGTCGGCGAGATCGTCGTGTCGAGCTCTCGCACCGGCGGGCGGTTCCAGCTGTATTCCGCCGAGCGGTCGAATCTGGCCCAATTCACGCGCATCGGTGCCGCTCCCGGTGACACGACGAGCGCCACCGATCCCGCCTTCTCGCCCGACGGCTCGCGGATCGCGTTCGTGTCGGCGACGAGCGGCAACCCCGAGATCTACGTCATGAACGCGGATGGCACGAACCCCACCCGCCTCACCACCGATCCGCAGCTCGATGGCCGTCCCGTCTTCACGCCCGACGCCCAGACGATCGTGTTCCACTCCTCGCGCGCCGGCGGCACGTCCCAGATCTGGTCGATGGGGGCGGACGGGACCGGGCTCACGCAGCTCACGCGCGACTCGGTGAATTCGAGTCCTACGGTCTCGCCCGACGGTTCGACCATCGCGTACGTCTCGGCGCGGGACCGCAATTACGACATCTGGCTGATGTCGCGCGACGGCTCGCATCAGCGGGCCTTCACGCGCTCCCCCGCGCACCGCGAATCGGAGCCCCGGTTCCTGCGCGATGGGTCGCTCGCCTACCTGGTCGAACGGCGCGAGGGCAACCGGACGGTGTTCCAGGTTGTGAAGGCCGAGCTCGCGACGGGGGCGGTCACGCCGCTCAGCGGGATCGATCTCGCCATCGCGTCGTTCGCCGTGACGCCCTCCGGCGATCTCCTGGCGCTCGTCGTGAACGCGCAGCCGCAAAACCGCCGCAACCCGATCTACAAGGTGTACATCCAGCCGGTGGCGACGGGAACGCCCGTTCCCATGCCGACGACCGGTACGGAGCAAATGATCACGCCGACGTTCCGGCCGTAGTCAGGGGGAGCGCGCGTGCGTGCCTGCGTGCTCACCGCGACCGGCCTCCAGATCACCGACGTGCCCGACGCCCCTGCTCCGGGGCCGGGCGAAGTCCGCGTGGCGGTCCGTTCCGCTGCGCTGAACCACCTCGATCTGTTCGTGCGCGACGGTCTCCCGGGGGCGACGCCACGGTATCCGCACGTCGTCGGCGCCGACGGCGCCGGCGTCGTCGAGTCGGTGGGCGGGGACGTGCAGGGGATCGTCGCCGGCGACCGGGTCCTGATCAATCCCGGCGTTTCGGACTACCGCTGCG
>JAUYMC010000279.1 GCA_030699545.1 Gemmatimonadales bacterium
AGCGCGAACACCGTGTGGGGCAGCTTGACGAAGTTGGCGTAACGGACGACCAGAGACTCGCCCGTGAATGTCTGCCCTTCACGCCCGTCAGACATCAATGCCCAACTCCTTCCACATCGCGTTCACGCGCGCCTTCGTCTCGGCGTCCATCACGATCTTGTTCGGCCACTCGCGGGTGAAGCCTTCTTCTTTCCACTTCCGCGTGGCGTCGATGCCCATCTTGGACCCGTACGTGAAGCCTCGGCTGGCGTGGTCGAGCACGTCGATCGGCCCCATCGTGAACCGGACGTCGCGCTCGGGATCGATGTGGTTCAGGGCCACCCACCACGCTTCCTTCGGGTCGCGGACGTTGACGTCCTTGTCCACCACGACGATCACCTTGGCGAGCGACATCAGCCCCTGCCCCCACAATCCGTTCATCACCTTGTACGCCTGGCCGGGATACTGCTTGTCGATGCTGACGAAGACGAGGTTGTGGAAGATGCCTTCGGCGGGCATGTGGAGATCGACGACTTCCGGCATCGTGAGCCTGAGCAGCGGCAGGAAGATCCGCTCGGTCGCGTGGCCGAGCCAGAAATCTTCCATCGGCGGCCGCCCCACGATCGTGTGCGGCCAGATCGGATCGCGGCGATGGGTCACCGCCGTCACGTGCACTTTGGGATAGTAGTCGGCGAGGGAATAGAATCCGGTGTGGTCGCCGAACGGCCCTTCGAGCACGAGCTCGTCGCGGGGATCGATGTGTCCCTCGATCACCAGCTCCGCCTCGGCCGGTACCTCGAGATCGCACGTCGCGGCCTTGGCGAGCCGGACCCCTTCCCCGCGCAGAAACCCGGCAAACAGGAACTCGTCGATCGCGGGCGGCAGCGGCGCCGACGCCGCGTAAATGCTGGCGGGATCGCCGCCCAGCACGATCGCGACCGGCATCGTCTCGCCCCGCTCAGCCATCGCCCGCCAGTGCGCCGCGCCGACCTTATGGCGCTGCCAGTGCATCGCGAGCGTATCCCGTCCCAGGATCTGCACCCGGTACATCCCGACGTTGCGCGTCCCGGTGACGGGATCCCGGGTCACGACGCCGCCCAGCGTGATGTACGGACCGCCGTCCTCGGGCCAGCAGATCGGCGCCGGCAGCTGCTCGAGGTCCAGCTCCGGGCCGTCGAGGACGGTCTCCTGCGACGCGGCCCGGCTCACGGTTTTGGGCGGGAACTTGGCGATCTCGGCGAGCCGCGGCAGCATCGCCAGCTTGCCCATCAGGCTGCCGGGGACCTTGAGATTGACGAGCTCGGCGATCCGCTCGCCGATATGATCGAGACGTTCCACACCGAGGGCCAGCGACATCCGGCGCTCGGAGCCGAACAGGTTGACGGCGACGGGCAGTCGCGACGGGGCGCCGCCCCGCAGCGTGGGCCGCGCGAACAGCAGCGCCGGGCCGCCGCCCGGCGATTTCATGCAGCGGTCGGCGATCTCGGTGATCTCCCGGTCGATCGACACGGCGCGGTCGACGCGCCGCAGCTCGCCGGCGGCGTCGATCGCGCTGATGAACGCGCGGAGGTTATCGAGTGCCATGATGCACGGCGCAGATCCCGGCGGTCAGCCGCTCGAAGGCGACGCGGGAAAAGCCGGCGGCGACGAGGTGCTGCGCCAGCGCTTCCGGCTCGGGAAACGCGAGCACGGACTCTGGCAGGTAGGTATAGGCATCTCTATGTTTCGAGACCAGCCGGCCGATGGCGGGCAGCACGCGACGGAAGTAGAAGCCATACGCCGCGCGCAGGGGGGGAAAGCGCGGCGTCGCGAATTCCAGAATCACCAGCCGGGCGCCGGGCTTGAGCACGCGGGCGGCTTCGTGCAGCCCGCGGTCCAGGTCCGCGAGATTGCGGACGCCGAAGCCCACCAGCGCGCCGTCGAAGCGCGCGTCGGGAAACGGCAGGGTCAGGGCGTCGGCGGCGACGGGCAGGATGCGGGGGGCCTTGTGGCGACCGCGCGCCAGCATCGGAACGACGAAGTCGGCGCCGAGCACCCGGCCGCGGAAGCCGTCGCGGCGCGCGAGCGCCGCGGCGAGATCCATCGTGCCGGCGCAGAGGTCGAGATAGACGCCGTCGG
The DNA here is from genome assembly GCA_030699545.1 of Gemmatimonadales bacterium. Lineage (GTDB taxonomy): Bacteria > Gemmatimonadota > Gemmatimonadetes > Gemmatimonadales > GWC2-71-9 > 20CM-2-65-7. The sequence goes on from JAUYMC010000279.1 coordinate 2,098, forward strand.
GTCGCGCTTCCCATCCCAGCCGCGCCACCGCCGCGCGCCGCCAGGACCGGTCGACGTTGAGGCTGAGCAGGTGATTGAGGAAGTCGTAGCGCGGCGCGATCGCCGTGAACATGCCGCGCACATACGCCGGAGACCGAGCCATAGGCGCGAAAGATAGGCCGGACCACCTGAACGACGCCAGCGATCAGCGCGTGGTGTCGTGGGCGAAGCAGGGACACGAAGCGGCGTTCCGCGAGCTGGTGCGCCGCTACGAGCGTCCCGTCTTTTCGCTCTTGTACCGGATGGTGCGCGACCGCGCGCTCGCCGAAGATCTCGCGCAGGAAACGTTCATCAAGGTGTTGAACGGCCTCACGTCGTATCGCCCCGAATTCAAGTTCTCGTCCTGGATTTTCAAGATTGCCAACAACGCGGCGATCGATCATCTGCGACGCCGCAGCCTCGACACCCTCTCGCTCGACGGCTCCCCCTCGGCATCCACGCCGGAGCAGATGCAGGCGACGGCGCTGCAGCTGGGCGACCGCGCCGAGAGCCCGCTGCAGCACGTGGAGAACCGGGAGCTGGGGAGCGCGATCGAGCGGGCCATCGCGCGGCTGCGGCCCGAATACCGCTCCTGTATCATGCTGCGCCACGTGGAGGGCTATTCGTACGAGGAGATCGCCGAAACGCTGGAATTGCCGCTGGGAACTGTGAAGACGTATATCCATCGGGCCCGCAACGAATTGCGGGTTTATCTGGACGACCGGCGCGACTGAAACCGGGGCCCCCGGGGGGCCCGTAAGGCTAGCCAATGAATCCGAACCCGCAGCACCTCACGACCGACGAAATCGAACTGTGGGCCCAGGGACTCCTCCCCGCGGCCCGCGCCCTGCACCTCACCGATTGCTCGCTCTGCCGCACCGAGGCCGACCGCGAGCGCAAGATCATCCTCGAGCTGGTTCAGCTGCCGCGGTTCGCGCCGGCGCCCGGCTTCGCGGATCGCGTGATGGCGCAGGTCCAAGTGCCGACTTCCGGCGTCTAGGCTCGCACCTCCGCCCCAACTCCGACGCCCAGCAGTCTCGCCGCACTGCCGTCCCGCACCGCAATCTCGACCGTCCCCCCCGATCCGATCAGCGCCGCCAACGCGCCGCGCTCGACATCCGCATACGTCCGCCGTAGCGCGCCGACATCCGTCCCATCCACGCGAAGGCGCACGCCCGGCTCGACCTGCGCGCCGGGAATGTTCGAGACCAGCGTTCCGAACCGGTCGACGTAGATCACTTCTCCCATCAACGCGACGCCGTCGTGCCGGGGAGTGGGGAGTGGGGAGTGGTGCCGATCGGGGACCGGCGCGCCCAGCGCATCCAGGGGCTCGGCGTTCGCGAGCCGCGCCGCCGCCGGCGCGAACACGTCGCGTCCGTGGAAGGTCGGTGCGGCATCCGCCGGGATCGCGAGGCTGACGAATCGCGCGGCGCCGGGGAGGAACGACAACAACCCATTATCGGGCGCCACGAACCGGTGTCTCTCGCACTCGGCGGCCAGCGCGCGGCGCGCGCCGCCGACGCCGGGATCGATCACCGCGAGGTGCACGGTGCCGTCCGGAAAGCGCCGCCAGGTGCGGGCGAGGAGATACTGCGCGGCCCGAATGTCTCCCGGCGGCACGAGGTGAGCCACATCGACGAGCGTGGCCTGCGGCGCGAGCGAGAGCAGAACGCCCTTCATCTCCGCCACATAGCTGTCGGCGTTGCCGAAATCGGTGAGGAGCGTGATCACGGTCATGTGCTCACACCTCCGCCGCCCGACCGCGGTCCGGCGGGCGACTACCCGCCGACGTAGCGCGCGACCAGTACGAGGGCGTCGTCTTTGCGCGTCGCATGGCGGGCCAGGATGTCGTCGGCCATCGCCTGCGGCGCGAGGCGCGGTTGCAGCGAGTCGCTGAAACTCGTGCTGATCCCGTCCGTCGCCAGGATGAGCGTGTCGCCGCGCGCGATCGGCACGACGCGCGGCGCGATGTGGGACTCTTCGAGACCCACGAATCCCGCCACGGTCACGAGCGACACGCGCGACGGCTTGGCCCCGCCGTCGCCGCGCAGCAGCAGGCCGCAGACGTTCCCGATCCCGATCCACGTCATCGTCTTGGTGCCGGGATCGAAAACGGCGACGCTGAGCACCACGCCGCGCGTGCCCACGAGCGACGTGTGGCACCGCTTGATGAGATCGGGCAGCGGCTCTTTGGCGTGGCGGTCGATCACGCCGACGGCCGCGTGCGCGGCTTCCGCCGCCTCTTGCCCATGTCCGAGGCCGTCGACGACGGCGGCGAGCACGCCGTGGCCGACGCGCTTCACGAGCGAAAGGTCGCCCGATTCGCGTTGTCCGGGGAGGGCGAGCGCGGCGACGCCGGTGTCGATTCTCATATCACCCGCCGCCACTTTTTCATCGTGATGGTCGTGCCCTGGCCGACGACGGTATCGACCTCGAATTCATCCATCAGGCGCTTGGCGCCGGGGAGGCCGGCGCCGACGCCGTGCGAGGTCGAGTAGCCGTACTGCATCGCGCGCTCGAGGTCGGCGATGCCGGGCCCCTGGTCCTTGGCCACGACGACGACGCCCTGGCGGTCGCCGTTCGTGGCGAGACTCAGGAAGACCTCGCCCTGCTTGGCGTACATCAGGATGTTCCGCGCGATTTCGGAGATGGCGGCGGCGATGACCGTCTGCTCGCCGCTCGAGAAGCCGGCCACGGCGGCGAGCGCCCGACCTTGCTGCCGAGCCTCGACAACGTCTACGTCCGCCGTAATCGGCAGGCGCAGTTCTTCACCCACGGTCGCCGAATCGCTTGGGCCTGGTCTCGAGCAGCCGCTCTTCGTCACGCCGGTTGAGGAAGGCGAGCCCCTCTTCGAGGTCGAGCACGGTCGCGACGCCCTTCAGCGTCAGGCCGAGCTGGACCATGGCGAACGCGACGTCGGGCTGGATGCCCACGATCACCGTTTCGGCGCCGCGCAGGCGCGCCATATGCGCGATGTCGCGCAGCGTCCGGACGGCGAAGGAGTCCATCACATCGAGCGCCGTGACGTCCACGATGACGCCACGGCAGCGCGAGCGGCCGACCTGCGCGATGAGCGCTTCGCGCAGGTGCGACAGGTCGGCATCGGTCAACGCAGACTGAATCGAAGCGATCAGGTATTGGCCCTGTCGCAGAATCGGTACTTCCACCGCGTCCTCCGTCTACGGGGGTGAGAGGGAGTGGCGGCTAGCGGGAGGTGTCGGTTCCCGGCTCCCGCGGCGCAGGCAGGACCGAGCGGTCGGCGAGCAGGCGCTCGGCTTCTTCGATGCCGCCCTGGAGGTCGCCGACGGTGGCCATTTCGCTCAGGTCCACGCCGATCGTGACGAGGGTCTGCGCGATTTCCGGCGACAGGCCGGTCACGATGCACGTCGCGCCCAGCAGCCGCGAGGCTTCCACCGTCTGCACCAGGTGGTTGGCGACGCCCGAGTCCATGGCCGCCACACCGGTCACGTCGATCACGACGACTTTCGCGCGGTTCGCGCGGATGGCGCGCAGCAGCTGCTCGGTGAGCTGGCGGGCGCGCTGGGGGTCCATCACGCCGATGATCGGCAGAATGAGGAGCCGCTCGCGCACCTGGAGCACCGGCGTGGACAGCTCCCGGATCGCTTCCTGTTGCTGGCGGATGATCCGCTCGCGCTCTTCGACGAAGCCGACGGCCACCGTGTTCGCGATGCGGTTGGCGGCGGGCTCGTAACTGTCGAGAATGCGGTTGAGTTTGTCGACGTTGTCTTGGTATTTGGTGAACAGCGAACGGGCGAGGACGTCACGCAGCAGCAGCACGATTCCGACGACTTCGTCGGTTTCGACGCCTCGTGGAATAATTCGCTCCGACAGCCGCCGCGAGTAGGCCTGCAGCGCCTCGAACGTGCCGGTCTCGAGCGCTTCCACGTAGTTGTCGTACACGGCGGTGGCTTCGGCGAAGATTTCCTCCTCGGTCATCGCCGTGAGCAGCTCGGCGCGCGTGATGCGGCGCGCCCATTCCTCGCGCAGCTGCGTCCGGTTTTGCCGCAGGTGCGCGACCAGCTCGCGCAGCAGACCGGCGGCCGACTCGGACAGCGCGGGCGGCTCGGGCGCGCGGGGCGAAATACTCGTGCTCGGATTCTTGTTGGCCATGGCTCGAAACCTAGTTGGGGCGTATTAGGGGGCAAGGCCCGACGGCTTGGCACGCCGCCGTTCCTTGGTCTCGTACAGCGCAACATCCGCTGCATTCAGCAGCGCTTCCACCGTTTCGCCGTTGCCGGGGTACACCGCGACCCCGACGCTGATGGAGAGGTTCGGTTTTTCGGCATCCGTGGCGAGTCGATCGGCGATGCCGCGCGCAACGTGCCACGCCGCCGCTTCGCCCGTCTCGGGCAGCACGAGGGCGAATTCGTCGCCGCCGAAGCGCGCCGCCGTGTCGGTCCCGCGGCAGGATCCGAGCAGCGCTTCCGCCACACGCCGGATCGCGAGGCTGCCGGCCAGATGCCCGTGCCGGTCGTTGATCTGCTTCAATCCGTCGAGATCCAGCAGCACGACGGCCAGCGGCTGCGCGGTGCGCCGCGACCGCCGAATCTCCGCTTCGAGCGCCTGCACGAGCTGCCGGTGATTCGCGAGCCCCGTCAGGGGATCGGTGATCGCCAGCTCGCGCCACGTGCCTTCGACGTCGCGCTGGGCGGCCACGACCGCCGACAGCACCAGCGCGGTCACCGCCGTGATGGCCGTCGACACCTGCAGCAGCGTCAGCGACTCCTGCGGCGTGCGCAGCGCGAACGGTCCATCCCCGCTCGCGGTCCGGACGATCGCCACCACCGAGATGATGCAAATGACGGTCGCCGTTTCGCGCGGCGTGAACCGCAGCGCCGACCAGATCAGCACCGGCCACACCCAGACGGTCAGCGGGTAATGCCGGTCGGGGAACACCCCGCCGAACACCAGGTACGAGGCGATGATCGTGATGGCGAGCAGCGCCGCCGCTTCGATCGCCCGGTTCCGGGTCCAGCCGACCGCCGGGCGCACACCACCCCAGAGAATGAGCGGCGGCGCCACGACGATGGCGCCGACCGCGTCGCCCAGCCACCACGTCAGCCAGAGCGTTCCGAACTGGCCGCCCGGCGCCAGTCCCGACACGAAGAGCGTCATCACGCCGATCGTCGCGCTGACGGTGGTCGCGACGAGGGCCGCGAGCGCCGTGAACCGAATGATGTCGCGCACCCGGTCGAACACACGGCCGCCGCGCGCAAAGCGGTTCACGAGAAAAGCGGCGGTCAGGCCCTCCAGCGTGTTGCCGACCGCGATTCCGAGCGAGCCGATCGCGGAGCCCGACGTCGTGAGATTGGCGACGAAGGCGCCGACGACAATCGCCGGCCAGACGCGGTATCCGAACAGGACGAAGGCGGCGAGCGCGATCCCGGTGGGGGGCCACACCGAGGTGGCGCTGGCGTTGATGAACGCGAATTGCAGGCCGAGCTTGGCGCCCAGATAGTACGCCCCGGCCACGCCGAGAAGTAGGACCGCACGGCGGATGGAGGGAGCATGCGCCATCCGGCTTAGGCTGAAAGACGGACGGTCGGCCATTCACCTCACTCCCTTGATGAATGCCTGGCGCGGCGGCGCGCTAATACATTCTTCACAGCAGCACGACCGCGCAGGGGAGGCAAGGTGGGCTGGACAATTCGTCGCGTGGAACGCCGGGTGGGGCCGCAGCGTCGCCGCGGACTGGACAATCGACTGGTCGAACGAGACAGCGGCCGCGCGCGTCGTGGGCCCGATCGCCGCGCATCCGCGCAGGAGTCGACGACGCCCCGCATCCGCCTCCTCGTGATCGAAGACAATCGCCTGATGCGCGACGGGTTGACGCGCCTGCTCGGCAACTTCGGCGACATCGATGTCGTGGCGGCCGTGGACGGCGCGAGCGCGGGGCTCCAGCACGTCCGTGACGCCAAGCCCGATGTCGTGCTCGTGGACGCCGCCCTCGCCAACAACGACAGTCACACGTTCGTCGCCGGACTCAAGACCGTCACGCCGCCCGTCAAAGCCATCATCATGGACTTCGTTCCCGCCCGCCAGGATGTCACGCAGTTCATCGACGCGGGCGTGAAGGGATTCATCATGAAGGACGCGACGGCCGACGACATCGTCAAAGCGATCCGCACCGTGCAGGGCGGCGCCGAGCTGCCGCTGCCCGCGGTGCCGCGC
>JAUYMC010000284.1 GCA_030699545.1 Gemmatimonadales bacterium
CGCGCCTGGCTCGCCCCGGACGACCGGCCGCCGAGCTGCTCGAGCTGGCTGCCGAGCGCCTCGGCCTTGGCGGTGTCGGCCTCGGTCCACTGGGCGGCGCGGCGCACGAAAATCCTGAGATCGTCCACGGCGCGCACCGCGATCTGCTGCACCGCCGGATCCCACGGGCGGCGTCCTTCGCGCATCCCGCGGGCCAGCGCCTCCAAGCCCATCGCCGCGCGCGCGATCGCCTGCTGGCTCGCCATCAAGGCGCTGCCGCGCAGCGCCCGCGCCAACCGCACCAGCTCGTCGGCCGCGGGAGCGCCCTCGCCGTTCAGCAGACCGTCGAGGCGGTCGAGATACTCCCCCGCCTCGAGGGCGAAGAAGTCCGACATGCCCAGGGGCTGCGCGCCTGGAGTGGTCATGGGGCTACCAAGCTAGGGATTTCGGGCGGTCTCCACCAGCGTTTTCATGCGACGCACCGCCTCGGCGAGCCCCCAGTACACCGCGTTGCTCACGATCGAGTGCCCGATATTCAGCTCCTCGATCTCGGGGATGGCGGCGACGGGCTGCACGTTCTGGTAGGTCAGCCCGTGCCCCGCGTGCACGGCGAGGCCGATCTCGTGGGCGTGGGCCGCCGCCCGCCGCAGCTGCCGCAACGCCGTGGGTCCGCGCTTCCAGGTGTGGGCGTAGGTGCCGGTGTGGATTTCGATCGCCGGCACGCCGAGGGCGCGGGCCAGATCGATCGTGCGGCGCGAGGGATCGATGAAGAGGCTGACGCGGATGCCGGCGTCGTGGAGCCGCGCGATGGCGCCGCGCAGCTTGCGATCGCCGGCCCGCAGCGCGAGCCCGCCTTCGGTCGTGATCTCGCGGCGCTTTTCGGGGACGAGCGTCGCCTGAAACGGCTTGACCCGCGCGGCGATGCGGATGATTTCTGGGTGGGCGCCGAGCTCGAGATTCAGCACGGTGTGCACGCTGCGGGAGAGCGCGGCGACGTCGGCGTCCTGAATGTGACGGCGGTCTTCGCGCAGATGGATCGTGATCCCGTCGGCGCCGGCGCGCTCGCAGGCGGCCGCCGCCCGGACGGGATCCGGCTCGTCGGTCTGGCGGGCTTCCCGCAGCGTTGCAACGTGGTCGATGTTGACGTAGAGGCGCATGGCGTCTTACCTTCGGGTCACGTGATCCGCCGACCGATTCTTCCCTTGCTCGCTCTCTGCGCCGCCGCGGCCTGCGGCCGCGCCCCCGCCGGCGACCCCCAGATCCCCGTCCCCCAGACGGTCAATGCGTCGGTCGAGCAGTTCCTCGCGGCGGTCAAGGCGAACGATTTGAAGCGCATGGGGGGTCTGTGGGGCACCGATCGCGGCGCCGCGTCGGCGTCCATGAATCCGGACGTCCTGCGGCAGCGGCTGACGGTGATCCAGCGCTATCTCACGCACTCCGGTTACCGCATCATCGAAGGTCCGCTCGCCGTGCCGGCGCGCGCCGACGTGCGGACGTTCCGCATCGAGCTGCAGCGCGAGGGATGCAACCAGGTGCTGCCGATCGACGTGATCCGCACCCGCAGCGGCGGCTGGCTGGTCTACGACGTGCATCTCGAAAGCGCGGGCAATCCGGTGGCGCGGTGCCAGCCGGCGGGGACGGGAACCAGGCGCTGACGGCTGGCGTTCCACTCAGTCGGTCAGCTCGAGCAGAATGCCGCCGGTCGCCTTGGGATGCAGAAAGGCGATGCGCCGGCCACCGGCCCCCGCGCGGGGCCGCTCGTCCACCAGCCGGTATCCGGACGCGCGGGCGCGCGCCAGGGCGGCGTCCAGATCCGGCACCCGGTAGCAGATGTGATGAATGCCCGGGCCGCGTTTCGCGAGGAACTTCGCGACGGGGCTGCCCTCGTCGCGCGGCTCCAGCAGCTCGACGTCCACGTCGCCGAACCGGAGACTCACGATCTCGGCACCGTCCGCCTGCTCGGCCGCCAGAGGGGTTAATCCCAGGACGTCGCGGTAGAAGGGCAAAGCGCCGGCGATGCTTTCGACGGCGATGCCGACATGGGCGATGCGGGGTGTATGAGGGGCTGATGGCGTCATAGAGCGGTCAACTTAACGTTTGGCAGCGGAGGAGTGGAGGGTTATGGAAGCGACGCATCCGGTGGCCGTCACGGACGCCACATTTCAGCAGGAAGTCGAGCAGCATAAGGGGCTGGTGATGGTGGATTTCTGGGCGACGTGGTGTGGCCCCTGCCATATGGTCGCGCCGATCATGGACCGGCTTGCCGACAAGTACAAGGGCCGCGTCAAGGTGATGAAGGTGGACGTGGACGCCAATCAGGCGACCGCCATGCGCTTTAACGTGCGCTCGATTCCGAGTATTCTATTCTTCAAGGACGGGCGGCACGTGGACACCCTGGTCGGGGCACAGCCGCCCCCCGCGTTCGAGCAAAAGATCGAGCAGCATCTCTCGTAGCTTCCTCCACGGAGGACGATGCGCGCGAGCACCGCTCGCCTGACGAATTCGCCGGTTCGCCTCGCGGATCTCCAGTTTCCGCAGGTGAACCGGCTTATTCATCGGACCCGGCTGGGATTCGTGCACCTCGACAATCTCCTCGCCTTCGCCAAGCGCGACCGCGACGGCCGGGTGGACGGCTACATCGCGGCCTACCTCCCCGACGAATGCCTGCTGCTGTTCTTCCGCAAGGGAGAAGCCGTCAACGCCTCCTCGCTCCATACCGCGGGCCGCCAGATCATCACGATCACCGAAGCGCTGAGGCGCATGCGGGCGGACGTGGACCGCGGGGAGCTGGCCTACTGCGCCGCGCCCATGGAACAGCTCGCCTGGATGTACGCGTCCTGCGGCGGCGCCTACACGCCGCGCGTCATCGACGTCAATCAGCCCGACAAGTTCTTCCCGGCGCTCCAGCAGGAGAAGGCCAGTGGCGTGCTGGAGCTGATCTCCAACGGCCGCGTCTCCTACCTCAAGTTCGAAGACGGCCAGTACCTGACCGGCTACTTCTGCGACCGTCCCGACAGCGTGCCGCCCGCGCGCTATCTCGAGTCGCTGTTCGACCTCGGGCCCGATGGCGCGGCGCCGGCGATGTCCGCGGGGCTGTTTCCGGCGTCGTCCGACCTTCCGGCCCAGGCGGCGACGGCGCTCGTCAATACCTATCGCGAGCTGTACTGGCGGATCGTGGATGCCGTGGAGCGCGAGTTCCCCGGCGAGGCGAAGAAGCGCGCGCAGAAGGTCACCGCGTCGATCCTCGGCACGCATCAGGCGCTCGCGCTGCTCAGCGTGCCGCGCGGCACCGACACGCCCGACGCCGTCGTGCAGCCCGAGGAGCTCGCGACGGCGCTGACCGACTGGGCCATGCAGCTGCTCGAAGACGCCGAGGTGATGATGCCCGGGACGGCTCCGAAGGTGCTGAAGGACGCGACGCGCGAGCACCGCTATGTGCTGCAGGCCGCGGGGTTCTATGGCCGGCTCCCCTGGCAGGTGAACTGGTGACGTGGCGGGCACCCTGTATGTCGTCGCGACGCCCCTCGGCAACCTCGGCGATCTCTCGCCGCGCGCCGCCGAGACGCTGAAACGCGTGGCGGTGGTCGCGGCCGAAGATACCCGCCACTCCAAACCCCTGCTCCAGCACGCCGGCGCCACGGTCGAGCTCGTGAGCTTTCACGGGCACTCGACCGACCGCGCCCTGGAGCGCATCCTGCGCATCCTTGCCGATGGGCGGGACGTCGCCCTGATCACCGACGCCGGCACCCCGGCGATCAGCGATCCGGGGGCGATCCTGGTGGCCGCGGCGCGGGAGCGGGGCACGCCCGTCGTGACGATCCCCGGACCGAGCGCCGTCGCGGCGAGCCTGTCGGTGTCGGGGATCCCCGCCGACCGCTACCTGTTTCTCGGATTCATTCCGCGAAAAGGCAGCGACCGCCGCCGTTTCCTGTCGATCGCTGCCTCGAGCGAATGGACGGTCGTGCTGTTCGAGTCGCCGAATCGGGTCGCCCAGCTGCTCAGTGATCTTGCCGACGTGTGCGGCCCCGACCGGCTTGCCGCGGTGGGGCGTGAGCTCACCAAGGTGTTCGAGGAGACGCGCAGCGGAACGCTGGCCGAGCTGGCCGCGTACTTTGCGGAAGCCCCGGCGCGCGGAGAAGTGACCGTGGTCCTGTCGGGAACGGGAAAGGCCCCGCCCGCCCCGGAGCCGCCGCCCGATCCGGTCGAGCGCGCCCGGGCATTGCTTGAGCAAGGCCACTCGCGCAAAGACGTCGCGGATCGCGTGGCCGAAGAGACCGGCATCTCCAGAAACGCCGCGTATCGATTGGTGAACGAGCTATGAATGGCGGTCGGACGGTCGGACGGCCTGTCGGCCTGATCGCGGCCATGGTTCTGGTAGCGGCCGTCGGGCCGTCGGACCGTCAGGCTCCCCTGACCATCGGCCGCCTCCACTATCACGGCGGGGGCGACTGGTACGCGAACCCCTCGAGCCTGCCGAATCTGCTCGCGGCGCTGCGCGCACGCACCACGCTGCCGGTCGCCGAGCGGGAGCGCGTCGTCACCCTGACGGGGCCCGAGCTGTGGGACGTTCCGTTCCTTTATATGACCGGTCACGGAAATGTCCGGTTCTCCGACGTCGAGGTCCGTACCCTACGGCGCTTTTTGGAACAGGGCGGATTTCTGCATGCCGACGACAACTACGGAATGGACGAATCGTTCCGGCGCGAAATCGCGCGCGTGTTTCCCGATCATCCCCTCGTAGACGTCCCGGTGACGCATCCGGTGTATCACCTCGTGTACGACTTCCCGCAGGGCATCCCGAAGATCCACGAGCACGACGGACGGCCCGCGCAAGGATTGGGCATTTTTTTGGGAGACCGGCTCGTCGTATACTATTCCTATCAGGCGGACCTCGGTGACGGGTGGGAAGATCCCGACGTCCACAACGATCCCGCGGAATTGCATGAGAAGGCGCTGCAAATGGGCGTGAATCTCTTCACCTATGCCGTGAGCACCGTCCGGTGACGGAAACGGCCCGGCGGCTGCGGCGCCTCGGCGCCCCGCACGCGCGCGCGCGCGCGGGCGCCATCCTGCTGGGCGGCGCCGGCG
>JAUYMC010000293.1 GCA_030699545.1 Gemmatimonadales bacterium
ACGGGGGAAGCCTACGATCATGCGGCGTGTCGCGTCAATACGGATTGTTTTTGTTCTTGCCGGGGGTGTAGATTGGGCTCGCGCCGCAGGGCGCGCTATCTGGAAGGGGAGACGATGGTCGCTACGGCACCAGCACTGGAATCTTGCCGCCAAGGCCCTCAATTGCCCGCCCGAGGGCAGCCTGCGACATCCCGCGCGCCGCTCGCAGTTCCGCGACGCGTGCCCCGATCTGCGCCTTGAGCCGCTCGATCTCGTCGCCAATACGATTTGTACTTGACACCTAATGCCCCTGATCGTACGTTCCGGGGCGTGGCCCATTGCTGGAGACGGCCTGATGCCCGAGACGATCCATCCACTGCGAGAGTGGCGCGAGGCGAGAGGTCTCACGCAGGCCCAGTTGGCGAAGATGTTGGGCTGCTCGCAGATGATGGTCTCGAAGATCGAGGCGTGGGAACGAAGGCCCGGTGGCGAGCTCGCGCGCGTCATGGACGAGGTGACCGACGGCTACGTCTCGCGGCGCTGGTCCCGGCCGGACATCTTCGGGCCGCTGACGCTCAAGGCTTCGTGACACGCGCTACCCCCCCTGCCCGCGCAACGTAAACGCGGGGCGGGGGCGAGGCAAGCTGAACGGATGTCAAGCACGGCGGCTGCGGCCGCGAGGGGGAGCTATGTCCAGCAGTCTCGGCAGCCGCGCCCTGCGCGCCCTCGGTGACCGCCGCTTCTGCGGGATGACCGTGGCGTGCGGCGAGACGACGGCGGAGCGGTGGACGCTGGCGGTCTTCGGCCCGCGCTCTGACTACTGCTTCTGGGTCGACGGGATGGGCTTCGGATGCTGGGGCGACGATGCGCGCGTCGCCCGCGCCCTCAACCCCGAGACCGGCTGGCTCGTGCTGGACGCGGCAGCCCTGGGCGGGCTGCTGGAGGCGGTGCGGGGGGTTGTGCCGCGTCTGGCTTGGCACCGACTGGCCGTCCGCGTGACGGCGTGGCTCGTCGGCCAGACGACAACCGAGGAGCTTTGCGAGGACTTGGTCGCCGCCCTTGAGGCGGGGAGGGAAGAGACGTGAGCGACATTATCCGGGCGCGGATCGCGCGCGGCCCCTGCGGGCTGTGCATCACGGTCAAGTGCGGCGGGCACCACGTCGCGCTGGCCCTGACGTGGCGGACGCAGGCGCGGACGACGCCCCGCAGGATCGCCCACAAGCGCCAGCGGCTGCTGACCGCGGAGGCGGCGGCGTGAGCGCCCTCGGTAACTGGCCGGCGCTGGACGCGGCGGTCAAGGGCGAGCGCGTCTCCTGCGTCTCCCGCATCCCGACGCCGCCGCCCGTGCCCGCGTCGCTGACGGAGCAGTTGGAGGAACTGGAGCGCGTCGAGGTCGGCGCGCGCCGCTCCATGGCCGCATCGCTGCGGACGATGGCCGACGACATCGAGGCCGACAACGTCGCCGACTACGAGGTGGCGGAGCGCCAGTACCACCTCCGCGACACGGCGTGGCGACGCCTGCGCGGCCACGTCGTGAAGGCCCGCGCGCTGCGGGACGAGGCGCCGAGGGCGCCGGAGGTGGGGCGATGAAGTGGGAGAAGGTGGCAGAAGGTCCCAACAGCATCACCGAACGGCTCCATGCGCCGGGCGGATGGATCGTGCGGAGCCAGTCCTTGGACCCCGCGACCGAGGCGACGACCGCCTCCGACTCCGTCTTCGTCCCCGACCCGCGCCACGAGTGGGTGCTGGGGTCGGAGTCGTTCTGCGCATGCGGCCGGGCCGCCTCGGAGTGCGACGGCTCCCGCGCCGGGTGCGCGAGGAGGGGGCGGTGATGTACCTCATCCAGACCGACAGGCAGGGCAAGCCCGACGCCCGCGGCCTCTACTGGCGACCGAACGGCGAGGGCTACACCGACGACGTCATGGAGGCGGGGCTGTTCCCGGAGCGCCACCCCGCCGTCGCCCGCGTGCAGTTCTCGTTCCGTTCGCGGCTCGTGCCCGTCGGCGCCGCCGTCGTCGATGAGATGCTGCGGCGCGCAGAGGCCGCGGCGGCGCGCGTCCCCGAGCTGCGCCAGCTCCGCGACGCGCTGGTCGGGGCGGAGAGGGCCGCCTGATGGGCTGGGTGATCACGCTGGCCATCATCGCCCTGATCACCGGCGGGCCGATGGTCGGCCTGACGATCGTTGAGTGGCGCGAGGCGCGGCAGCACAGGCGGGCGCAGGCCCGTGGGGGAGAGCGGGGATGAAGACGAGGACGGCGTGGAAGCGGCGGGCGCTGAACGAGCGGGCGCGGCTTGAGCGGATGGAGGACGTCGCGGCCGAACGCGACCGACTGCGCGACGAACTTGTCGCGGCTCGTGAGCGGCTCGCCGAGGTCGAGCCGGCGCTGGCCGACGTCCTCCGTGAGCGCGATGAGCGGGAGCGCGAGGCGGCGCGGTTCGCCGACGCCGCCCGGGAAGCGGAGGCGGCGCGGGTCGCGGAGCGGGAGCGGGCGGACGCGCTGGCGCGCGACCTCCTGACGGCGCGGAGCGCGTGCGGCGATTGGGTGGCCGAGGCCCACAAGGCGAACGCGGCCAGGCGGACCGCCGAGCAGGAGCGCGACGCCCTGCGCGCCCGCCTCGCCGCCGCCGGCCCCGACACGCTGTTCGCCGCCCGCGTGCGGCGCGAGGCGCACGCCATGGTCCGCGAGGCGGGCGCGGTCGATCAGTTCAGGGCCCGCGGCGGCCCGACGGCCCCGCGCGAGGCGCAGCGTCGCAACGCCGCCCTGTCCCGCCGCGTGTTCCGCACGCTGGGGAAGTGGGCGCGGGGGCAGGCGGACAAGGAAGCCGCCGAGCGTCACCAGTGGCTCTCGACCGCGGTCGACGCCGCGAAGGGCGCGAGTCGCGAGTACAGCGGCGGCCACGACGACCCCGCGCGGCGCGAGGCGTTCAGCCACGGGATGCAGACCGTGATCAACGTCCTGATTGCGCTGCGCGACCACCCGGACGACGCGCAGGCGGCGGTGTGCGTGGCCCACGGGCGCGAGGCTGCCGAGACGGCAGAAGGAGCGCAGTCATGACCATCGAGCAGGCGTTGAAACTAGCCGAGGCCGCCCGAGCGGCGAACCCCGGGGCGCGGGTCTACGCGGACGTCAGCGTCCACGGACTCACCGAGTCGGAGGCCGCCGACATTGAGGCCGGCGTACGGGCTCTGGGCGCCAAGCCCGAGCGGTACCGCGGAGAGACGTCGCGCTGGGTGGGGGCAGTGATAGAGGCGCGCCAAGGCGAGACCACCGTCCGCCTCACCGCCCACTACACGCCCGACGAGCGGCTGGAGGAGCGGGTCGATGGCTGAGCGCCCGCGCCCCGACTGGCTCCGCGCCTACTGCCCCGGCGGCGTGGACGTGGACCGGCTGGCCGAGGCGCTGGAGGACGAGGGGCACGCGCCCGACACGGCGCGGCGCATGGCCGAGGCGCGGCGGCAGCGCGGCGTCGACGAGCGGCGGATCGCCGCGTGGGAGGACGACCGGTGAACGAGACAACCGAAGTCGCAGCCCGCGTCGCTGCGCGTCTCAGGCAGGCCGCCGACCACTACGAGGCGGGGCGGTTCACCGACGGCGACCGCGCGTGGGACAAGGCCGAGGCGCAGCGCTCCATCCTTGCCGACGTCCGGGTGCGGCAGGCCGTGCGCGGCCGGGCGGCGGCGGGCGTCTCGATGCCGCTGCGGCTGCCGCGGGTGGGGGAGTACCGATGATCGGCCCGGCTCAGAACACCGATGAGTGGCGCGCGTGGCGGTTCGACGGCATCGGCGCGTCGGAGGTGTGGGAGGCGCTGACCGATCCGGCGTCGCTCTACTACCGCAAGGTTCACCGGCTCGACTCGGAGCCGGCCGACCCGGCCGCGGCGCAGTGGGGCCACGACGTCGAGCGGGCCATCCTCGACAACCTCGGGCGGCGGATGGGGTGGCGCATCAGTGAGCCGGTGTCGTTCTCGCACCCGGAGCGCCCATGGCTCAGGGCGAGTCTCGACGGAGCGGTCTTCGACGGCGACGCCGTGCTCGGCCCGGTCGACGCCAAGAACCGGATCGGCTTCGCGGCCCGCGACTTCGGCGACGACGGCGACGACGCGGCGGAGGGGACGTGCCCCCCCGCTCTTCGTTGCCAGATCATGCACCAGGTCTACGTGCTGCGCGCCGCGTGGGGCGCCGACGTTCGACAGGGATGGGTCGCGGCCTGCATCGGCGGCCGCCCGCCCATCGGGCTGCGCGTCGAGTACGACGCCGAGTTGTACGAGGGGCGGATCGTCCCGGCGCTGGACGCGCTGTGGCAGCGCATCGAGCGGCGCGACCCGCCGCCCCCGAGCGGAACGCAGCGGTGCACGGAGGCGATCGGCGCCGCGTTCCCCAACGCGCGCGACGAGACGGTCACGCTCGCCGATGACGCGGCGGCACTGGTCGAGGCGTACCAGACGGCACAGGCCGAGGCGAAGGTCGCGACCGAGCGGCAACAGGAACTCCGCAACCGGCTGTGCGTCGCGCTCGGCGACGTCCAGCGCGGACTCGCGGGCGACTGGCGCGTCTCGTGGGCGTCCTGCAAGGGGCGGCCGAGCGTGGATGTGGAGGCGCTCAAGCGCGACCACCCCGACATCTATCAGGCGGTTGTCCGGCGGGGTGATACCTACCGGCGGTTCAGCGTCGCAGCGGTGCGACGCAAGGGGACGAAGTGATGGCGAACGGTAACGGGACGATGACGACGACGCGGGCGCAGCGCCCCCCGGTCGAGATGGTCCGGCGTGGGGCCGGCGCCCTGATGATGCCCGAGACCTTCGAGGCGGCATACCGGATGGCGGAGGTCTTCTCCAAGTCCGGTCTCGTCCCCGACCACTATCGCGGCCGTCCCGCCGACGTGATGGTCGCGATGCAGATGGGGGCCGAGTTGGGCCTGCCCCCGATGGTCAGCCTGAACTACATCGCCGTGGTCAAGGGCCGGGCGAGCCTGTGGGGCAACGGCGCCAAGGCGCTCGTACTGGCCCACCCGGACTGCGTCGGCCTGCGGCTCTACACGGAGGGCGAGGGCGAGCAGATGGTCGCGGTCTGTGTCGCCAGACGTCGCGGCCGCGACGACGTGGAGCGTCGCTTCACGGTCGCGCAGGCGAAGAAGGCCGGACTGTGGGGCAAGCACACGTGGTCGTCGAACCCCGACGACATGCTGATGTGGAAGGCATTCCACCGCGCGGCCTCCGACCAGTGGGCCGACGTGCTGTGCGGTCTCCACGTCGCCGAGGATCTGATGTCGCCGGAGCCGATACGGGGCGAGCCCCGGACGCACGGCAGCAACGCGGACATCGCCGCCGTCTTCGAGGCGCAGGTGATCGAACCCGGAGCCCCCACGTTCTCGGAGTCGGACCCCGTCCAGTTCGCAACGCCCCCGTCCGCCCCGTCGACCCCCGCCACCCCGAGCGCCCCGGCCAACGGGGGCACGAAGGACGACCCGCGGACGGTCGCGGGGATGCTGCTGCGGGCGCTCCAGCCGGACGAGTTGCGGACGGCGCTCGGCATCATGACCGGGGCCGACCTGGAGATCCCCGACGCCAAGCTCAGCGCGGAGATCCCCGGCGCCGTGGTCTACGCGTTCGGCCAGGGCTGGGACGTGGAGCGGGTGCGGCAGGTCGTCCAGCAGGTCGAGGTGGGGGGCTGACGTCCCAAGCAACGAAGGAGATAAGCGATGCAGATCACGACCCTTAGCGTCCGCGACTTCCGTGGGTGCCGCGAGTTCGAGTGTCAGCCCGGCGAGCGCGCCCTTGTGCTCGTGGGCGGGCGCAACGGCGCCGGCAAGACGTCGGCGCTCAACGCCATCGAGTGGGCGCTGCTCGGCCCGGCCGCTGGTCCCGACGAGGCGGTCCGGCGCGGCGCCGACGCCGCCGAGGTCACGGTGCGGATGGATGGCGGCGCCTACACGATCATGCGCCGGGAGACGGCCGCCGGGACGCGGTCGTTCAGGGTGACCGCCGCGGACGGCGCGGTCTACCCGAAGCCGCAGGCGTTCCTCGAGAAGCTCATCGGAACGAAGTTCCTGGACCCGGTGGCGTTCGCGGCGATGAAGCCTGCGGCGCAGCGGGAGGCGCTGCTGAAGGCCGTCCCGGTCGGCATCGACCTGGACGCCAACACGGCGGAGCGCAAGCGGGCCTACGAGGCGCGGACCGATGTCGGTCGGCGGCTGCGCGACGCCGAGGGCGAGGAGCGGGCGCTGCCCGAGCCCGTCGAACCGCCCACCTACGAGCCGGAGACCGAGACCAGCATCGCCGATCTCATGGCGGCGCTGAACGCGGCGCGGGGTGAGAGCGACAGGCAGGCGGGGAAGCGGCTCGCGCTCGCGAACGCGGAGCACCACCACAACAGGACGGAGGTGGAGGTCGACCGCCTGCGCCGCGCGCTGGCCGAGGCCGAGGCGGAGTTGGTGCGGTCGTGCGCCCTCCGCGACGATCTGCGGGCCGAGGTCGACGCGATGACGTCGCCCGACGTGGCGGCCGCCGAGCGCGCACTGGCCGAGGTCGACGAGACCAACCGCGCCATCCGCGCCCGCCAGGCCGAGCACGCCGACATCGCGCGGCGCCACCGCGAGGCCGCCGCGGCCCGCAAGGCGGCAGCGGAGAAGACGTCCACCCTCGCGGGCGAACAGGCGGCGCTGACCGCGCGCATCGAGGCGCT
>JAUYMC010000301.1 GCA_030699545.1 Gemmatimonadales bacterium
GCTCAGGGGATGACCTTCTCCCGCCGCAGCCGCGCGAACCAGTCGACGTACATCTCCTCGGTGTCCACGCAGTCGTGGAAGCCGGCTTGCCGAACCTTGATCGCGCTCAGGTAGGAGTTCACGGGCTTGGCGAACTGCCAGTCCGCGTACGGCCACGACGTGAGGTCGGCCAGCCGGTAGGGGCGCAGGCCGTGCCGGGCCACGATGCGCTGCCAGAGCGGCTCCTTGTCGGCCATGCCCTGGGTGAGGGGATAGGGTTGCGGCGACCCGTACTCGACCCCGAGCACCTTCGCGAAGCGCAGCCACAGGCGCTCCCACGTGTAGCAGTCGCCGTTCGTCACGTTGAAGGTCTCGTTGGCGCAGGCGGGGGTGGTGGCGGCCCAGTGGATCGCCCGCGCCAGGAGCCGGGTGTCGACGGCCTGCGCGATGTGGGTGAGGTTCGAGCCCGGGAACCGGAAGGGCAGCCCCAGCTCGCCGCAGATAGCGGCGTAGGCGGCGATGGTGGTCAGCATGTTCATGGCCGAGCCCACCGCGAAGCCCACGATGAGCGGGGGGCGCAGGATGGTCCACGACCACGGCTTCCCGCGCTGGCGCGCGCGCAGGTAGTCCTCCTGCTCGTAGTAGAAGTTCGGCGGCATGTGGCGCGGGTCCGTCTCCCGGGCCGGGAGCGGGAAGGCGCCGAGGTGCGCGCCGTAGGCCTTCGCCCCCTGCAGGAGGGTGACGTGCTGCAGGTGGGGGGAGCCGGCCTCCAGCACCTCGAAGAGGTTCCGCAGCATGGCGAAGTTGGCCTCCGTGTGCCCGCTCTGGCGCCACCCGGAGACGAGATCGCGCTGCTCGTTGACGGCGGCGTACACGACGTGGGTGACGCCGGTGAGGCCACCCAGACGCTCCCGACAGGCGTCGCGATCGAGGAGGTCCACCGACACGAACTGCGCCCGGCTCTCGTAATCGGGCGCCCGCCGCGACACGCCGACGATGTCCCACTCGTCGGCGCTCGACAGGTGCTCCACCACGCCTCGTCCCACGAGCCCGAGGGCCCCCGCCACCACGACCTTGTAGCGCTTCACCGTTCGCTCCTCCTCTCGGCTCACGCTTCTCGCAGGAAGTCGAAGTCGCACCCGTGCTCGGCCTGCAGCACGTGGCTCATGTAGAGCTTGGCGTAGCCCCGCGCGGGCGGCGTCACCGGCGGCCGCCACGTCGCCCGTCGCGCGGCCAGCCCGGCCTCGGCCACCAGAAGGTCGAGGCGCCGCCCCGCGACGCTCAACCGGATCCGGTCCCCCGTCCGCACCAGTCCGAGCGGTCCACCCACCGCCGCCTCCGGCGAGACGTGGAGCACGATGGTGCCGTAGGCCGTCCCGCTCATGCGCGCATCCGAGATCCGCACCATGTCCTTCACGCCCGCGCGGGCGAGCTTGGCGGGGATGGGGAGATAGCCGGCCTCGGGCATCGCGGCGCCGCTCTTCGGTCCCGCGTTCTGCAGCACGAGGAAATCGTCGGGCGTGACGTCGAGGTCGGCGGCATCGATGCGGGCGGCGAGGTCGTCGAGCGAGGAGAAGACGACCGCGCGGCCCTCCCGCTCGAAGAGCGCGGGGTCGGCGGCGGAGCGCTTGATGATCGCGCCGTTCGGCGCCAGCGTGCCGGAGAGCGCGACAAGGCCGCCTTTGTCCTGGTACGGGTTGTCGAGCGGTCGCACCACCTCGCGATCGACCCAGCTCGCCTCCGCGGCCAGGCGCTCTCCGAGCGTCTCCCCCGTCACCGTCAGGCAGTCCAGGTGAAGCCGCGGCCGCAGCTCGCGCAGCACGGCGCCGATGCCGCCCGCTGCGTGAAGGTCCGACATGTAGTGCTGGCCCGTCGGTTTCAGGTCGACGAGGACCGGGGTCTCGTCGCTCAGCTCGTTGAGCCGATCGAGCGACACGGGGATGCCGAGCCGTCCGGCGATGGCGGTCAGGTGGATGAGGGCATTCGTGGAGCCGCCGATGGCCAGGAGCACGCGCAGCGCGTTCTCCACCGACCGCGGCGTGATGATCCGGCGCGGCGTGAGCCCCGAGCGCGCCAGGGCCACGGCCTGGCGGCCGGTGGCCTCCGCCGAGCGCAGCCGGTCCGCGTGTACGGCCGGGATCCCGGCTGTCCCCGGCAGCGCCATGCCAAGGGCCTCGGCCAGAGAGGCCATCGTGCTCGCGGTGCCCATGACGGCGCACGTCCCCGCCGTCGTGGCGAGGTTCCCCTCGATCGCGTCGATCTCGGCCGTCGAGATGCCGCCCGCGCGGTACTTGGCCCAGAAACGACGGCAGTCCGTGCACGCGCCGAGGCGCTCGCCATGGTAGGGCATGGGCAGCATCGGACCGGCCAGCAGCACGACGGCGGGGCGGTCGGCGGCAGCCGCGCCCATGAGGAGCGCCGGCACCGTCTTGTCGCAGCCGCCGAGGAGGACAACGGCGTCCATGGGCTGGGCGCGGATCATCTCCTCCACGTCCATGGACATCAGGTTGCGGAACATCATGCTGGTGGGGCTCAAGAAGACCTCGCCGAGCGAGATCGTGGGGAAGTCGAGCGGCAAGGCGCCCGCCGCCAGCACGCCTCGCTTGACCGCCTCGAGCAGCTCGGGGAAGTGGCGGTGGCAGTTGTTGAAGCCGCTCGCGGAGTGAGCGATGCCCACCACGGGCCGCGCCAGCATCTCCACCGAGTAGCCCATGGACTTGGCGAAGGATCGTCGCAGGTACAGCGAGAAGTCGGCATCGCCATAGTTGGTCACGCCGCGCGCGAGGCCCCCGACGT
The DNA here is from genome assembly GCA_030699545.1 of Gemmatimonadales bacterium. Taxonomy (GTDB): domain Bacteria; phylum Gemmatimonadota; class Gemmatimonadetes; order Gemmatimonadales; family GWC2-71-9; genus 20CM-2-65-7. The sequence goes on from JAUYMC010000301.1 coordinate 2,776, forward strand.
TCTGGCTCACAAGCTCATCCTCCTGGTCGTCCGAGCGGGATGGACCACAGCACCGGGGCGGATGATAGCAGAAGACGGGCGCCTGGCTTGGCCAGAGGCAGCAACACACGCAACGCGCGTCGAGACCGACACCGTGCTGGCACGCGTCCCCGCGCTGCGCAAGACCCCGGCCAGGGGAGGCATCACGGACGCCCTCCTGTCCCGCCTGAAATCGCGCGGGCGCCCATGATCGTGGCCGACACGAACCTGCCTGTCTCCCCGTA
>JAUYMC010000307.1 GCA_030699545.1 Gemmatimonadales bacterium
CGCGCCGGGCGCGCTCGAGCGCCCCGGCGTGCGGACGGCTGGCGATGACGCGCGTGACCCGCGCGAGCGTGGAGTCGCGCAGCGTGTCGAGCAGCGCCTGCAGGTTCGTGCCGCCGCCCGACACGAGGACGGCGACCGGAACGGCTATTCGCTCCGGCTGCAGCGCTGGACAGACTTCGGTTTCGAGCCGCTGGTGACGCTCAGCGTGAACGACCCGGTCGCATACTTGGCGCCGGCGGTGTTCACCACGATCTCGTACTCCCCCGTCTGCGGGAACGTCGCCGTCAGCCGGGCGTGGCAGTTGCCGCCCGAATCGTCGTCCTGGAAGTCGCGGCCGCCCGATACGCCGGGGCCGCGCAGGAAGAGATAGGCGTCGAAGGCGTCCGATTCGAGATCGATCGTGACCGTCGTACCGGCGCGGCCCTGAATCGTCCACGCCTGCGCGTACGTGCTGTCGCTGTTCAGCGCGACGTCGCTCCTCGTCAGCGTGCCCTGCTGCGTCTGCCCGATCGCGATCGCGCGGGACACCGTGTTGGCGCCGCCCTCCCCCCCCCGCGTCGCCTCGCGCGGCGGCTGGCAGTCGGTGTTGCCGCGCTCCTGCACCGGCTTCTTGCCCTCGGTGATCGACAGGCTGAAGCGCCCCGTCTGCCGCTCGGGATTGGAGGTGGTGTTCACGAGGATGCGGTAGGGACCGCGGCTCGGGAACGACTGCGCGATGCGCGCCGAGCAGCCGGGCCCTCCGTCGTCGTTGATGATCGACTCCTCGAGGTCGTTGCCGCGGACGATCAGCACCGGATCGAACTCGTCGGACGAGAGATCGATCGTGATGTCGCGGCCGGCCGTCGGGGTGAACTGATAGAACCGGAAGTAGCTGTTGTCCGGATACAGGGAGTCGCTGCTCGTCAGGGTACCGTTGATCGTTGCGCCGACGCGGATCACCGGGTCGGAGCGTCCCTGCGTGGACGCGCCGCCGCGCTGCGGCTCGGTGCGGGACGCCGGCTGCCCGGCGGCGCCGCCCGCCGCTCCCTGGAACCGGCAATTGCCCTTCGCCTCCGTCGTCGACTCCCCGTCGCTCACGCGCAGCGAGAACGCGCCGGTCTGGCCCTTGGGGCGCGAGGCCGTATTGACGATGACGCGCAGCGGGCGGTCGTCCCGCGGGGCATAGACGAGACGCGCGTTGCAGCCGCCGCCGCCGTCGTCGTTCTCGACCAGCTTGTCACCCCGTCCGCGCGTCAGGATCAGGTAGGCGTCGAAGTCCTCCGACTCGAGATCCACGGTGAACGACTGATTCGCCGCCACCGGCAGGATCCAGCGCTGGAAGTAGGTCGAGTCGCCGGTGAACTGCGGATCGGACGAGGTCAGCGTCCCGGTGACCGTCTGTCCCACCTGGATCAGTCCGGCGACGCGGCCGAAGCCGCGGCACACGGTGTCGCCCGGCGCGGCCAGCGTGCCGCGCGAGAGCCGCAGCCGGTAGGCGCCCAGCTCCGACGGCGCGCTCGAATTCGCGTACACGCGATAGTTGGCGGCGTTCGGCAGCACGTACGTGAGCCGCGCATTGCAGCTCGCGCCGCTGTCGTCGTTGCGCCGCAGCGAATTGCCCGAGCCGTCGGTCAGCACGAGGTTGGCATCGAAGTCGTCGGACGTCAGCTCGACCGATACCGTGTCGCCCCGGTTGCCGGCAAAGGCGTACATCTTGTACCGCGATCCGTCGGCGAACTGCTGGTCGGTCAGCGTGAGCTTCCCGGTGACCGCCTGGCCGAACCGGATGGGGATTTGTGCCGGGGAGACGGCGGGGAGGAGCACGAGGCCGAGCAGGGCGATCAGAGGACGGGCAGCGCGCACTGGGGGCTCCTGAGGCGGTGGATGGTGGCTCGAATGTGCATCCGTTTCACGGCTTACGTCAGAGGACGGCCGGTCCGACAATCTCCGTCACGGCCTCCCCCAGGTCAGCGACGACCGTCACACCCTGCGCCCGGGCCTGTCCCTGGTAGAGATTCCCTTCACCCGTGGCCACCAGAATGCCCTGGCCGCCCAGCAGCCGGGCCGGCTGCACGTCCGACAGCTTGTCGCCGACCCAAAAGGAACGGCCGAAATCGATGGCGAGCGCGGCCCCGGCCTCCTCGAACAGCTTGGTCCCCGGCTTCCGGCAGTCACACGGCCCCGTGAACCGGGGATGATGCGGGCAATAATAGGAGGCATCGATGCGCGCGCCAAATGCCGCCAGCAGGGCGTCGAGGCGCTCCTGCACCGCCCGGTAGTCCTCGACGCCGTACATCCCGCGGCCGATGCCCGACTGATTGGTCACGACTACGACCAGAATGCCTGCCGCATTCAGCCGCGCGATTGCCGGGGCGGCGCCGGGCAGCAGCTGCACCTTGTCCGGCTCGTGCAGATAGCCGACGTCTTCGACGATCGTGCCGTCGCGGTCGAGAAAGGCGGCAGGCCTCATGCGCGGAGCGCCGCCGCAACGATCTCGACCTGGTCGGGGAGTATGGTACGGGGGTCGAGCACCACTCGGCCCTCCAGCATGCGCGCGACGATCGGCGGGTCCCAGGCGCGCAGCCGCGCCGTGTCGGTCTCGCGCGTCGCCACGAGCCAGGTCTGGAGCGTGGCGCCGGGGAACGAGCCCCCTCCGACCTCAGACTCTCCTTTGATCAGCTCGGTCCTCCCCGGCACGCACAACGCCTCTCCACGCCGTTTCACGCCGTCAGCAGCTTCCGTGAGCATCCGGAGCACGGGGATCTCTCGGCGCGCCGTCTCGGGGTCGCGATAGAGCGCCAACGTGGCCTCGAGCGCGGCGAGCGTGAGCTTGTCGGCGCGCACGGCGCGCGCGAGCGGATCGGCCCGGCACGCCGCGATCGCCGCCTCGGTGCCGAGCAGGATCCCCGCCTGCGGTCCGCCGAGCAGCTTGTCGCCGCTCGCGGCGACGAGGTCGGCGCCGCTCGCCACCGCGCCGCGCAACGTCGGCTCGCCCGCGAGGCCCCACGCCGACAGGTCGAGCAGCAGCCCGCTGCCAAGATCGTAGAGACAGGCGAGTGCACGTCCATGCGCCAGCCCGGCGATGTCGCCGACGCCGACTTCGGCGGTGAAGCCGGTGACCTGGAAGTTCGACCGGTGCACCTTGAGCAGCAGCCGGGTGTTTTTCGTCAGGGCAGATTCGTAGTCCTTGAGATGCGTGCGGTTGGTCGTGCCGACCTCCACCAGCCGCACGCCCGAGCGCGCCATGATGTCGGGAATCCGGAACGATCCGCCGATTTCGACCAGCTCGCCGCGCGACACCACGGCTTCACCGTTCCGGCCGAGCGCGCTCAAGGCGAGCAGCACGGCGCCGGCGGCGTTGTTGACGACGAGGGCGTCGGCCGCCCCCGTCAGCTCGACGAGCAGGTCGCGGCAGTGCGCATGGCGCGAGCCGCGCGCGCCGCGGCCGAGATCGTATTCGAGCGCCGAGTAGCCCCGGGCGACGCGCGTGAGCGCGGCGATGGCGGCGGGGGCGAGGGGCGCGCGTCCCAGATTCGTGTGCAGCACCACGCCCGTCGCATTGATGACCGGCGCGAGCGAGGGCACCGCCATCCGGGCGACGGCGGCGCGCACCGCCGCGTCCCACCCCTCACTCGGCGCCTTCCCCCCCTGCGCGCGCGCGCCGTCCACCGCGTCGCGCACCGCTTTGACGACGAGCGCGCGGGGATGGGTGGCGAGCAGCGCGACCACGCCCGGCTCCGCGAGGAGCGCGTCGACGGCGGGCAGCTTGCGCCGGGGATCGGTCACAGAGGAGGGGACGGGGGCTGCCGTCGCGTGGTGTCGGCGGGCGCCGCGGGTTTGGGCGTCACCGCCACCGCCTGCCCGTCGGCGCTCGCGCCGCTCAGGTTCGTCGCGCCCGTGACGGATATCAAGTAGCGGGTATCGGGTTTCAGCGGCGCCGCGAATTGCAGAATGAGCTTGTCGGACGGCACCGGCCGCTGCGCCAGCAGCCGCTTGACCTCGCTCGTGTCCCGGGCCGCGGCGGCGCTGTCGCGGGGCGGAGGGCGGACGGCCGTCGTGTCCGCCCGCGCCGTGTCTGCGGCGGCGGTGTCGGCGCGCGCGCGCCGCTGCCGCGCCAGAGAATCGAATTCGAGCTGCGTGAGGACCTGCGCCACGGCCACCGGCGTCGAATCGGGCAGCTCCACGGCGCGCACCTGCGCGGTGTCGAGCCGGCGCGCGCCGCTCAGCGCCTGGGAAAACTCGAGTCGCACGTGCAGCGAGTCGACGGCGGTCGCCGTCCGGAGGCGCGGGCCCGCGGTGTCGTGCGGGAAGGCGAACAGCGCGAGCGTCGCCGCCGAGTCGAGCTGGAGCGCCACGGAATCGTAGGCTTCGCGCGCGTCGCGGCGGCGGTTCGTGTTGGGGTCGACGCTGGCGTACACGAGATAGCGGCCCGGCGTGAGCCCCTCGAGCCGGAAGCGGCCCATCGAGTCGGCGATCGTGAGGTAGCCGACGCTGTCGGGGAGGGGGACCGCTTCGATCAGGGCCCGCGCGATGGCGCGCTGCTCGATCCAGCCCAGCGCCAGCCCGCTGATCCGCGCCGCGCCGATCTCGGGACCGGTGGAGAACAACACCACGCGCCCCGTGTCGAGCCGGTTGCGCCGCAGATCGAGGATGCCGGGAAGCAGCTCCACCCGGTAGACGCGACCCTGTTTCCATCCTTCCCGCGGCTCGACCGTCACGCGGTCGCGGCGCCACTGGACTTTGACACCGCGGGCGACGGGGGAGAGCAGCACCAGCGCTGCCAGGCCGCCGCTCTGCGCCGAGGACGGCATTTCGTCGATCACTTCGCTGAACTGGATCTCGACCTCGTCCTTCCACGCCGGGACGACGGCGCCGGATTCCGGTCGCACGTGGACGACGGTGGGTGGGGCGACGTCGGGCGGTCCGCCCGGGGGGTTGGCGACGTTGGCGCAGGCGGCGAGCGCGCCGGCCGCGCCGGCCGCGCGCAGCGCGGTTACGAGCAGCCGAGCGATTTGAGCTTCCCGGCGAGGATCGCGCGCTGATCGCGCCATGCCTTTTCCTTTTCGCGCTCGCGCGCCACGACGTCGGCGGGGGCGCGCGCCACGAAATTCTGATTGGTGAGCCGGCTCGCGAGGCTCGCGAGCTGCTGGTCCAGCCGCGTCAGCTCCTCGGTCAGCCGCCGGCATTCCTGCTGGACGTCGATCGTGCCTTCGAGGGCTACGAAGACTTCGCTCGCTTCTCCGAAGACTGCATAGGCCCCGACTCCTTGCGGGCTGCCGTCAAACGTAAGCTCCTCAAGATGGCCGAGGCGGCGAATCGTTTCCGACTCGGCTTCGAAGATGCCACGCTCGTCGCCGCCGCGCGGAGTGATTGTGGCACGGAGGCGAACCTTGGGCGGGACCTTGTACTCGGCTCGAATACTGCGAATCCGTTCCACGGCCTGCATGACGCGAAGGAACTGGACGTCGAGCTGAGCGCTGAGCATCTCCGGTCGAAACGTCGGCCACGCCGCGGTAGCCAGAAGCTCACCCGCTTTACGACCGGGAAGCTGCTGCCACAACTCCTCGGTGATGAACGGAACGACTGGATGCAGGAGGCGCAGGGCGATGTCGAAGCAATGCGCCAGTACGGCCTGGACAGCCCTCGAACCGGAGTCGTCAGCAGACAGTCGGGGCTTGACCGCCTCGATATACCAGTCCGCTAACTCGCCCCAAACGAACTCGTAGCCCCGCTTCGCGGCTTCATCCAACCTGAATTGACTGAACTGGGATTCCACCGCGTGGATGGCGGTATTGGCCCGCATGAGAATCCACCGATCGGCGAGCGGCAAGGTCTCGTCATCGAGCGCTTCGATTCCAACCGCATCGCCGTGCAGCTGGCCGAGCACGAACTGGCCGATATTCCAGAGCTTGTTCGCAAAGTTGCGGCCCGGCGCGAATGTGGTTTCCAGGTCGTCAGGATCGAGCATCAGGTCCTGGCCAAGAGCGGTATTGGCGATGCAGGTCCAGCGCAGCGCGTCGGCGCCGAACTGCTCGACGACGACCAGCGGGTCGATGCCGTTGCCGAGAGACTTCGACATCTTGCGATGCTTCGTGTCGCGGACGATGCCGTGCAGGAACACCGTACCGAACGGCTTCTGGCCCATGAAATGGTAGCCGGACATCAGCATCCGGGCGACCCAGAAAAACAAAATGTCGGGGCCCGTCACGAGCGTGTGCCCGGGATAGAAGCGCGCGAGGTCGGGCGTCCGGTCGGGCCAGCCGAATGTCGCAAACGGCCACAGCCAGGACGAGAACCAGGTGTCGAGCAC
>JAUYMC010000320.1 GCA_030699545.1 Gemmatimonadales bacterium
ATACCCATTTTCGCCGGGTATTTGAGGAAGTGCTGGGAGTACGCCGTGCCACGCATCTGCTGCGTCGCGTTGTGTTTCACTACACCCCGAAGCATGCCAGTTGGCTCAACATGGCCGAAATCGAAATCGGCATCCTTGATCGTCAGTGCCTTGACCGGCGCTTGCCGGATCGCGCCACGCTCAATGCCGAGGTCGACACCTGGCAACAGCGCCGCAATGCGGAGCAACGAGGCATCGAATGGACGTTCACTCGGCAGGATGCAGATCAAAAGCTGGCTCGCCATTATGTTTCGTAATTAACGGGTGGCAATACTAGGGGGGAAAGGACGCCATGCTGCGAATCGCCGGAGTCCAGTTCATCGGCCACGCCGACAGGGCGGTCAACCTCGCGAGCGCCGAGCGCATGGTGCGCGAGGCGGCCGCGCGCGGGGCCAGGATCGCCTGCCTGCCCGAGCTGTTCAACACCATGTACTTCTGCGTGGAGACGAAGCCGGAGTACTTCGACTGGGCCGAGCCGGTGCCGGGGCCGACGACCGAGCGCATGGGCGCGCTGGCGGGCGAGCTGGGCATCGTCCTGATCGCCCCGGTGTTCGAGAAGGCGCCCGACGGGCGCTACTTCAACACCGCGGCCGTGCTCGGGCCCGACGGCGGGTTCATCGGCAAGTACCGCAAGTCGAGCATCCCCTTCATGGACGCCTCCAGGAGCCCGGAGCCCCGCGGCAACGAGAAGTACTACTTCACCCCGGGCGACCTCGGCTTCCCCACCTTCGACACCCCCTTCGCCCGCATCGGGATCCTGATCTGCTACGATCGCCACTTTCCGGAGGCCGCGCGCGTCCTCGGCCTCGGGGGGGCCGAGATCCTCTTCGTGCCCACCGCCACCACGCGCATGACCCGGTACCTCTGGGACGTGGAGCTTCGCGCCCATGCCATCGCCAATGCCTACTACGTGTGCGGCGTCAACAAGGTGGGCGTGGACGTCGGGGGCTCGAAGCGCGACCACCACGGCAACAGCATGATCGTGAGCCCGAAGGGCGAGGTGCTGGCCGAGGCCAGCGCCACCGCCGACGATATCGCCCTGGCCGACGTCGACCTCTCGGCGCTTCCCGCGCTGCGCTCGCTCTGGGGCTACTACCGCGACCGGCGCCCCGACAAGTACGGTCCCGTCGTGGACCTGCCGTCGGGAACCGTCCATCCGGCCTCGGCGACCCAACTGGCCGGCACCCGCTGAGGCCCGGGGGTCGGCGCGCGCCGACCCCGCCCGGCGCCGGCGCGCGCGTTCATGCACGGTCCGGACTCGCCAGCTGAGCTGCCCTCCCCTACTCGGAGGCGAACGAGCCTCGACAGAATGGCAGCCGCTCAAGCGCGTGCTCGTGTGCGAGGCGCGCTACGACCACTTCTCCGGCGATCGCTTCCGCCACGGCACGAAGCTCCTCCGCTGGCGGCCGGACAAGAACCCGCGCGATTGCACGTTCGAGCAGGTACGGCGATCGGGCGGGCGGGCGGACGCTGCTGTAGCCCTCAGCGGCCGGCCGGCGCGCCGGCGTCGCGCTCGCTGACCGCGTACCAGGGACAGACCAGCCGCTCGACCAGCTCCACCAGGCCGAAGAGCGCCATGGCGAGGATCGCCAGGATCCCCATGGCGCCGAACGCGAGGTTCGACTTCCAGTAGGACGTCGCGGAGACGATGACGTAGCCGAGGCCCTTGTCGGAGCCGATGAACTCGCCGACCACGGCGCCGATCACGGAGAGCGTCACCGCGACCTTCAGCCCGCTGAAGAAGAAGGGGAGCGCCGTCGGGAAGCGCACCTTCACGAACGTCTTGAACGCGCTCGCGCGGTAGGAGCGGCTCAGATCAAGGAGTTCGGGCGGCGTGGCGGCGAGCCCGGTGGCCGTGTCGACCACGATGGGAAAGAAGGCGACCGAGAACGCCACCACGACCTTGGACACTTCGCCGGCGCCGAGCAGGAGGAGCAGCACCGGCGCGATGGCGACTTTCGGGATTGCCTGGGCGACGACGACGATTGGGTAGACGGCGTCGCGCAGCACGGGGGAATACACGAGCATCACCGCGAGCGGCGTGCCGACGGCGATCGACAGGCCGAAGCCGGCGAGCGTCTCGTAGAGCGTGACCCACGTGTGGCCGAGCAAGCGCCAGCGCCACTCCCACGTCTCCCGGATGATCCCGAGCGGCGCCGGCACGATGAACTTCGGGATGTCGAACGCGCGGTAGGCGAGCTCCCAGAGGATGACGACGCCGACGATGGTCGCCAGCGGGAGCGCGAAACGCCGCAGCCCCGCGTTAATGGACCCGCTCCCGCCGCGGCCGGAAGATCAGCGCGCGGATCTCCTCGCTGTACGCCTTGAAGCGCGGGTCGAACTCCATCTCGACGGCGCGGGGACGATCGAGCGCGATGTCCAGCACGCGCGCGAGCCGGCCCGGCCGCGGCGTCATCACGACGACGCGGTCGGCGAGCAGGATCGCCTCGGGAATCGAGTGGGTCACGAAGAAGATCGTCTTGGGCCGCTCCTCCCAGATGCGCAGGAGCTCCAGCCCCATCTCCTCCCGCGTCATCGCGTCGAGGGCGCCGAAGGGCTCGTCCATCAGGAGCACGCTCGGGTCGTGCACCAGCGCGCGGCAGAGCGCGACGCGCTGCTGCATGCCGCCCGACAGCTCCCAGGGATACTTGCGCTCGAATCCCGCGAGGCCGGCCAGCTCGATCAGGTCCCGCGCGCGCGCGCGGTAGTCATTGCCGGGAAGGCCGAGCATCTCGATGGAGAACATGACGTTGTCGAGGACGGTGCGCCAGGGCAGGAGAACCGCGTTCTGGAAGACGAAGCCGACGTCGGGAAATGGCTCGCGCACCGGACGGCCGCGGATGGTGACCTCGCCACCCGACGCCGGCACGAGGCCCGCGATGATCTTGAGGAGCGTGCTCTTGCCGCAGCCGCTCGGGCCGACGATGCTGACGAACTCTTTCTCGCGGACGTCGAGGCTTACGTCGTCGAGCGCGTCCACGACCTCGCCGTGGCGCGAGCGGTAGGTCTTGCCGACGGAGCGGATCGAGATCACGCCGGTCGGGGCAGGGGCGCCGCGTAGCGGTTGACGGGGAACGGCACGGCCGCGGCGGCCCGGCACGCCTCGCCGATGTAGGGCGCGAGCTGCTCCGCCAGCGTCCAGGCGTCCGCGTTCCGCGCGCGCACGGCGTTCGCCGCCTCCTCGGCGCGCGCGCGAAGGCGCTCCTCGTCGACGTTCAGCGCGCGTCCGCCGCGCAGGACGATGCGGCCGTCGACCAGCACGGTGTCGACGTCGGCGCCGGTCTCGCGATAGACGAGCGCGTTCAGCGCGTCGTTCAGCGGACGCAGGAACACGGAGTCCGCGCGGAGCAGGACAAGGTCGGCCTTGCGTCCCGGCGCGATGGCACCAACGTCGGCGGCAAGGCCGAGGGCGCGTGCGCTGCCCTCCGTGGCCATGTGCCAGACGTCGGCGGCTTCGAGCCACCGCGCGTCGTCCGCGGGGAACCGCACGTTGCCGAGGAGCGCGGCCAGGCGCATCGCCTCGAACAGGTTCTGGTTGTCCGACGACATCGAGCCGTCGGTGCCCATGCCGACGGTGACGCCGCGGTCGAGCATCTCCCGCACGGGGGCGATGCCGCTGCCGAGACGCAGGTTGCTCGCGGGATTGTGCGCGATCGACGCGCCGGCGGCGCCGAGCCGCGCGATGTCGTCGTCGGTGAGCCACACGCCGTGAGCGCCGGTGAATCCTGGATTCAGCATCCCGAGCTCGTCGAGCCGCGCCACCGACGTCTTGCCCCATCGCCGCGCGGCGGCCACCGTCTGCGTCTTGGACTCGGAGAGGTGCGTGTGCAGACCGACGCCGTAATCGCGCGCGAGCTTGCCGCAACCCGCGAGGAACTCGTCGGTGCACTGCGTGGGGATGGTCGGCGCCAGCGCCACGCGGGTCCGGCCGCCGTCGGCGCCGTGCCAGCGGCGGATCGTCGTTTCGCTGAGCTCGAGCAGCCCGGCCGTCGGCGACGGCCGGATCGCTTCCACGACCTGGCGCAAAGGCTTCGGCAGCAGGTCGTACAGGTCGGGGACCGTCTCGAAGAACACGAGATCGCCCACGGCGGGCGCGATGACGGCGCGCATGCCCACGTCCGCGTAGGCCCGCGTGACCGCCTCGACGCCTTCGGGCGTTGGCGCCGGCGCGGCCATGAACAGATCGTAGGCGGCGGTGCAGCCGGTCTTCAGCATCTCGACGGCGCCGATGGCCGCGGAGAGGTACTGGTCCTCCGGCGTCCGGTTGGCGTTCAGCGCCTGCGCGTGGTTCAGAAGGTTCTCGAGCGTCCACCGACCCGCCAGGCCGCGCAGGAGGTTGTTGTGCGCATGGGTGTGGGCGTTGATCAGCCCGGGCAGGACGAGAAAGCCGCGCGCGTCGATCTCCTCGTGGTCCGGGGCGCGGGGCAGGCGAGCCTCGACGGCGGCGATTCGCTCGCCGTCGATGAGGATGTCGGCGTCCTCGAGCGTGGCGGCGCCGGCGCGGAGCACGCGACCTCCACGGAGGATCACGCTACTTCCGCTGGGGGAGGAGGTCGTTGGTGACGATCTCGTCCGGGGTGACCTTGCGCTTGAGCTGGAAGTACTCCGAATAGATATCGCGGGAGCGCTCGACGCGCGCCGGCTCGAACTGGCCGATGGCGACCTTGCCGCTCGTCACCTCTTCCGTGAGCGCGTAGCGGCTGGCGACGCTCGTGGCGCCCGCCGCCGCATCCAGATCGATTTCCGGATTCAGCTTGATGACGGCCCTGGCGCCCTCCTCGATGTGCTCCGGCGCGAACGCGTACTTCATCCCGCGGATGGTGGCGCGCAGGAACGCGCGCAGCGGCTCGGGGTCCTTCGCGATGACGTCGTCCTTGGCGAACAGCACGAGCGAGTACATGTCGAAGCCGGCATCGGCGTACGAGATTCGCTTCAGCGTCTGGCCCTGGGTTTTCGCCTGCTTCTGCAGCCGCGCTTCGTGGTTGGCGAAGAACGGCGCGCCGTCCACGCGGCCCGTGATGAGCGCAGGACCCATCGCCGCGCCGTCCATGGTCACCCACTTCACCGATTCCGCGTCGAAGCCCGCGAGCTTCGCGAGGAGCGGAAAGAGCGTCTTGTGGCTGTTGCCGGGCGTGATGGCCAGCGTCTTGCCCGCGAGGTCCCTGGGGGTGTTGATGCCGGTGCCCTCGCGCACGAAGATCGAGTGCGGCGGACGACGAAAGTACGCGGCGATGGCCTTGACCCGGATGTCCTCGTTGGCGCGCGCGCCGACGAGGGCGCTGAAGTCGGCGCTGCCCACGTCGCCCTGGCCCACGGCGATGCGCTTGACCGTGTCGCCGGAGCCGGCGCCGCGGAGGATCTTTACGTCGAGGCCTTCCTCGCGGTACCAGCCCTTGTCGAGCGCCGTGAAGAACGGCGCGTATTCGCCGTAGGGCAGGAAGTCGAGGATGAAGGTGAAGGGCCGCACGGGCTTCGACTGCGCCTGCGCGAGACCGGCGAGGGCGATGAGGGCGACGAGCGTGGTCACGAAGCGTGCAATCACGGCGACCTCCTGTGAGGTGTTCGCAGCGGACTCTAGCAAAGAACGCGCGCGTTGACATGTATACAGTGTGCGCATGGGAAACCGTACCGCCAGTTCGCATCACGCGGCCCCATGCAGCGGGCATCCAGGACCCCGTGAAAGACCCCAGCGTCGTCGAGCCGCCGGCCCCGGAGCCCTCCCTGGAGCCGAGACCGCCCGGCTCTGATCCGGATCCTGCGGCGACCCTGCTCCCGGGACAGAGGCGTCGTCAAGGGCCGCGTGAGCGACGCAGACGGCTGCCCTGGCGGCCGTCGCCGTCGATCGAGGAGAACTCTGAGCGGACCGTGAGAGGCCCGAGTGGCCCCCGGCCGGGGGTGACAGAG
>JAUYMC010000321.1 GCA_030699545.1 Gemmatimonadales bacterium
GGTGCCGGCGACTCTTCAGCCGATGGAAGGCGGCGAGCATCTGGATGGCGTTCTCGAAGCGGCGCGCCTGCTGCACGTTCATCGCGCGGCGAATGAGCGCGATGAAGCCGGGATGAACCACCTGCCGCAGCCTGGAGAGGCCCTGGGGCGGCCATTCGTAGGGCCATTCCGGAAGGGTGCCGGTGAAGAGATCGTAGATGATGAGCCCCAGCGAGAAGACGTCCGAGCGTAGCGTTGGCTTGCCCATGGCCTGTTCCGGCGCCACGTAACCCACCGTGCCCGACCCCGATCCCATGACCGTCTTGTGGAAAACCCGCGACGAGCCGAAGTCGGTGAGCCTGAGCCGCGGGCCGGGAAAGAGGATGAAGTTATCGGGCTTCAGATCGCAGTGGATGATGCGCCGGTGGTGCGCGTAGGCCACGGCCTCGAGCATCTGCTCGACGAGCATGATCCGCGTGGCCATGGCCATGCGCCGGCCGAGCCGATCGGCGAGCGTGCAGTCGCCGAGCGGATAGATGATCGCGAACTGGCCGTCGATGAACTGCGCGTTCTTGATGGGCAGGATGTTCGGGTGATCGAGCACCGCGGCGGTGCGCGCCTCCTTGCGGAAGTCCTCCAGCATGTGGGGCGTCACGAGGTGCCGGTGCGGGATCTTGACGGCGACGCGCATGCCCTCGATCGTGTCGAAGGCGTCGTAAACCTGGGCGAAGCCCCCTTCCGCAAGCCGCTTGCGGATGGTGTACTTCCCGAGCTTCTGCCTGGCCTTGAGCATCGTGGGGTCGTCGTCCCTGTCGGTTCCGGTGGGTTCGGTTCCTGAGGCCTGAAACGCCGCGCCCGCGAATTTGAGCAAGTTCCGCGGCCGCACGCAAGGCCCCCCCGCGCCTTTCACCCGGCCGCCCAACCGTGCTAGAAAGGCCTCCATGGCAACGCGCCCGAATGACGGAAGGCTGTCGCTGGACGCCCTGCGCGATCTCATCGAGCGGGACGAGATCGAGACCGTCCTGGCAGTGTTCCCCGATCTCTACGGCCGGCTCGTCGGCAAGCGCATCACCGGGCATTTCTTCCTCGAGGAGACCCTCGAGGGCGGCATGCACGCCTGCGACTACCTCCTGGCCTGCGACATGGAGATGGACCCGGTCCCCGGCTACCGCTTCACCTCCTGGGCCAAGGGGTACGGCGACGTTTGCTGCATGCCCGATCTCACGACGCTGCGCCGGGCCTCGTGGCTCGATCGCACGGCCATCGTGCTCTGCGACGTGTACGAGGATGAGGGCGACGCTCTGGTCGCCGTGGCGCCGCGCACGATCCTGCGGCGCCAGATGGAGCGCGCCGCTGCCGCGGGGCTGCTGCCCATGGGCGGATCGGAGCTGGAGTTCTTCATCCTGCGTGAGACCTACGAGTCGGCGCATGCGAAGTCGTTCGAGGGGCTCGATCACTTCGGCTGGTACGTCGAGGACTACCACACGCTGCAGGGGACGAAGAGCGAGCCGCTCATCGGAGAGATCCGGCGCCACCTCGATCGCTCGGGTGTGCCGGTGGAGTTCTCGAAGGGCGAGTGGGGGCCGGGGCAGAACGAGATCAACCTCCGCTACGCCGACTTCCTGGAGATGTCCGACCGCCACGTGATCTACAAGCAGGCGGCCAAGGAAATTGCGCTGCAGAACGGCCTGGCGGTCACCTTCATGGCCAAGCTCGACGAGCGCTACGCCGGCAGCTCCATGCACCTGCATTCGAGCCTCTGGTCGAAGGACGGGCGCAAGGCGCTCTTTGACTCGAAGGAAGGGGGCGTGGGCGCGGGCGGCTACCCAGACCGCTTCCGCTGGTGGCTCGGCGGGCTCGTTCACCACGCGCGCGCGCTGACGCTGCTCTTCGCCCCCACCGTGAATTCCTACAAGCGTTTCCGCGCGGGCTCCTTCGCGCCGACGCGAATCGCCTGGTCGAAGGACAACCGCACGGTGGGTTTCCGCGTGGTGGGCCACGGCCCCTCGCTGCGGGTCGAGTGCCGCATTCCCGGCGCCGACGGCAACCCCTACCTCGCCTTCGCCGGCACGCTGGCGGCGGGGCTCGACGGCATCGAGCGAAAGATCGAACCGCCGGCCGTCTTCGAGGGCGACGCCTATCAGGCCGAGGAGCTGCCGCGCGTGCCGGGGACGCTTCCCGAGGCCATCGCGGCATTCGAAGAGTCGGAGCTGTTCACCAAAGCATTCGGGGAAGACGTGGTCGAACACCTGCTCCACTTCGCGCGCACCGAGCAGCGGAAGTTCGACGAGGCCGTGACGGGCTGGGAACGGCGCCGCTACCTGGAGAGGGCCTGATCTTGCCCCGCCCGCCGCTCGTCGGCCTCTCGTCCTATCCGCGGGCCGGCGACTATCCCTCCTTCAGCCTCCCCTGCGACTACGTCGACGCCGTCAGAAGTGTCGGCGGCACGCCCGTGATCCTGCCGCCGGGCGAGCCGGACGCCGCGCGGCTTCTTGATTCGCTCGACGCGCTCATCCTTTCGGGCGGCGGCGACGTCGATCCCGCGACCTACGGCGGCGCGCCGCACGAGACCATCTATAACCTCTCGCCCGATCGCGACAGTTTTGAGTTTGCGCTGGCGAAGGCGGCGCTCGCGCGCCCGGAACTGCCCGTGCTCTGCATCTGCCGGGGCATGCAGGTCCTGAACGTGCTGCGCGGGGGGACGCTGCACGGGCACATCCCCGACAAGTTCGGTGACAAGGTGACGCACCGGCTCCCACCGAGGCGCCCGACGCGCCACGGCGTGCGGGTGGAGGCGGGGAGCCGGCTCGCGGGAATTCTCGGCACGCTGGAACCGGAAGTGTGCTCGTGGCATCACCAGGCGATCGACCGGCTGGGCGACGGGCTTGAAGCGGTGGCGTGGTCGGAGGACGGCGTGATCGAGGCGGTCGAGGCGCAGGGGCACCCCTGGTGCATCGGCATTCAGTGGCATCCGGAGATGCAGGCCGGCGAGGCGCCGCACCGGCGCCTGTTTGCGGCGCTGCTCACGGCAATCGACGAACTCGGAAAGGGAAAGTGATGGCCGGACGGCTCGAAGGGCGGTTGGAAGGAAAGGTCGCGCTCATCACGGGCGCGGGCGGGGGCATCGGGCGGGCATCGGCGCTGCTGTTTGCGGCGGAGGGCGCGCGCGTGGTTGTGGTGGACGTCGACGAGAAAGGCGGCAACGCGGCGGTGGCGGAAATTCAGGGCGCGGGCGGCAAGGCGACCTTCATGCGCGCCGACGTGACCCGCGCGGCCGACGTGCAGGCGATGATCGCCTTTGCCGAGAAGGAATTCGGCGCGCTGCACATCCTGTTCAACAACGCGGGCATCTTCCCCGACGACGACGGCTCGGTGATCACCACCGACGACGACGTGTTCGACCGCGTGATCGCGGTGAATCTCAAAGGCGTGTTCCTCGGCTGCAAGCACGGCATTCCGGCGCTGCTGCGCGCGGGAGGCGGCGTGGTGATCAACACGGCGTCGTTCGTGGCTGTGATGGGCTCGGCCACCTCCCAGAGCGCCTACACAGCGTCGAAGGGCGGGGTGCTGGCGCTCACGCGCGAGATTGCCATCGAGTTCGCCCGGCAGGGCATCCGCGCCAACGCGCTCTGCCCCGGGCCTGTGAACACGCCGCTGCTGGCGCCGCTGCTCGCCGATCCCAAGGCGCGGGCCCGGCGGTTCGTGCACCTGCCCATGGGGCGCCTGGCCGAAGCCGGCGAAGTGGCCGGCGCTGCGCTGTTTCTGGCGTCGTCCGACTCCGGCTACGTGAACGGCGCAACCTTCCTGGTCGACGGCGGCGCCTCCGGCGCCTACGTCACGGCGGAGTAGAGGGGATGTCATTGCGAGGAGGACCGCGCATGTCATTGCGAGGAGCGAAGCGACGAAGCAATCCCCTGCGCACTCGAGTGCATTGGGCACGACTCGCCGCAGCCCTGTTGTTCGCATTGATCGCCCCCGCCTGCATCCTCTACCCCCACGACGCCGTGAAGGTGCCCGCTGTCGAGGGCCGTTTGCTGCTCAACGACCTGCCGGTGGCCGACGCGGTGGTGCGCTACAGCGCCGACGCGAACGCCGAGGACTGCGATCCCGAGCACGGCCGCGCCGTCACGAGCTTCGATGGCCGCTTCCGGTTCAAGGGCACGAGCGTGCGGGAATGGGTCCAGATGCTGCCGCCTTTTCTCTGCGAGAGCGGGCGCATGATCTGCATCAAGACCCCTGACGGGCGGAAGGTGCACTGGAGCGAGGGGGCCCGGGGCTTCTGCTCGCAGCCCGCACAGGTCGATCTGGTGTGCGACATCGCGCCCGATCGCATCGATCGCGACACCGCCTGCGTGGCTGCCGAGGATTACGAGCGGGAGATGTGGTAGAAGAACGGCTCAGTTGCGGGATCGAAGGGGAGGGGGATTGCGGTGAGCCGAAACGCAGCGACGGTGTTACTGGCGCTCCTGGCCTGGATGTCGGCGGCCATGGCCGCTGGCTGGGCGGGATTTCTGGAGAAGGCGCCGACGGCGGCGGTGCCCATAACACTCTGGGGCCTGGTGGCCTTCCTGCTGGTGCTCTTCTGGCGGTGGAGCGTGCTGCGCGAGTGGGTGCTGTTCGTCGATCTCCGCGTGCTCGTCGCTTTTCACCTGGTGCGCTTCGTCGGTTACTACTTTCTGGTGCTCTATGAGCGGGGCGAACTCCCCTACGCTTTCGCGGTGCCCGGCGGCTGGGGCGACATCGTGGTCGCCGGCGGAGCACTGCTGCTGATCACGCTGGTCCCGCCGTTCGTTCGCCGCGCCTGGCGGC
>JAUYMC010000323.1 GCA_030699545.1 Gemmatimonadales bacterium
GGCGCCGCGGCTCGACGACACGCTGCTGGTGCTCCTGCTATTCTCGGACCCCTCGGTGCTGGGCTTCCTATTCGTCGGCGTCCTGGTGCTCTACGAGCGCGGGTCGAACACGCTCTCGGCGGTGGCGGTGACGCCGCTCGCCACCGGCCACTACCTGTGGTCGAAGGCTATCTCGTTGACCACGCTGGCGACGGCCGCCGGACTCGCGATGGCGCTGGCGGCGCGCGGCGCGAGCTTCGACCCGTTCCGGCTCGTCGCCGCCCTGGCGCTGACTTCGCTCGTCTTCGTCTTCCTCGGCTTCGTCGCCGTGGTGCGCGTGCGCACGGTGAACGAGTACCTGTTGATCGTGCCGGCGTTCATGGCGCCCCTGTACCTGCCGCTCCTGTCGCTGGCCGGGATGGCCGAAAGCGCGGCCTTTCTGCTCGTCCCGTCCCATGCTTCGCTACTCCTCTTCCGCGGTGCCTTCGCGCCGCGCCCGCTGTGGGAGGCGATCTACGGCGTCGGCTTCCTGGCGTTGACCGTCGCCATCGCCTACCGCTGGGCGCACCGCAGCTTCGAGACCTTCGTCCGAGGCGCGGGTGGGCCGCCAGCACGGACGCGGGCCGGTGCGCCACGCGAATGAGCGCGCTTGCCGCCCTGTGGGCCAACGACCTGCGTAGCGTGATCCGCGACCGCACGGTGAGCGTGCTCGTCCTCGTGCCGTTTCTCTTCGCGGCCGCTCTCCACTTCGGCCTCCCGCTGGCGGAGGCCGAGGCGCCGTTCCTCGCCCCGTACCGGGACCTGACGGTCGGCCTCTTCTGCCTGCTGGCGAGCGCCTTCCCGGGCTTCATGCTCGCCTTTCTCCTGCTCGACGAGCGCGACGAGGGGCTGTTCGCCGTCTTCCGGGTGCTGCCGATCTCGCCGCGCCGTTACATCCTCGTCCGCCTGGCCCTGGCCTCCGGCCTGAGCTTCCTCTACCCGTTCCTCATCCTCGCCGCCACCGGCGGCCTGTCCGCGCGCTCGTGGCCGGTCGTCCTGCTGCTCGCCGCGCTGTGCTCCCTGCTGGCGCCGCTGACGGTGCTCCTGGTCGTCGTGCTCGCCGCGAACAAGATCGTCGGCATGGCGGTGATCAAGGCGCTCTTCCCCCTCCTCATTCTGCCAATC
The DNA here is from genome assembly GCA_030699545.1 of Gemmatimonadales bacterium. Classification (GTDB taxonomy): domain Bacteria; phylum Gemmatimonadota; class Gemmatimonadetes; order Gemmatimonadales; family GWC2-71-9; genus 20CM-2-65-7. The sequence continues at coordinate 1,144 of JAUYMC010000323.1, forward strand.
GCCGGTCTTGTGATCGAGACCGCGTGGGCTTGGTGGTTCGGGCTGCTGCCAAGCTACTGGGTGTATCGCGCCTTCACGGCCAACGACTCAGTGGAGCTCGCGCTCAGCGCCGGCATCGGCGCACTGTTCCATCTCGCGCTCATCGCCATACTGTTGCGCCGCTTCAGGGACCGCCTCTTCGCCTGACCGACGCCAGCACGGTCAGCCGTCCACGGTGACGAAGCGACCTCTTCCGAGCGCCCCTATTCGCGATGGATCGCGTCGACCGGCGACAAGCGGGCTGCGCGAAGTGCCGGATACAGGCCGAACGTGAGTCCCACCAGCACGGACGCGCCGATGGCGATCAGCAGGGTTCCCACGGAGAGACCGGCGTAGATCTGCGCTGAGGTCTCCCGTCGCATGATGGCCGTCACGCCATATGCCGCACCCACGCCCAGCAGCACGCCCAGCATGCTGCCCGCGACGGAGATGGTGACCGACTCGGAGAGGAACTGAAGCAGGATGTGCTGGTGCCGTGCACCTGAGGCCTTCCTAATGCCGATCTCCCGGGTGCGCTCGATCACTGAGGCCAGCAGGACGTTCATGATGCCGATGCCGCCGACCAACAGTGAGATGCCGGTGAGCGCGCCCATGAACAGCTTGAACAACAGCATGCCCTGCTGCGCCTGCGTCACGCGGCTCTCATTGGTCGCGACGGTGACTCGCTCCTTCCAAGCGGGGCCGAACTCTCGCGCGAGCCAGCCCTCGACGCTCGCTCGGATCGGCTGCACGTCCTCCACCAGGTGCGCCTTGATGACGGCGGTCAACGGTCGGCCGACGAGCGCCGGCGGAAGCGCCACGCGTGCGGTTCCGATGGGCATGAACGCCAGGGATCGGGGCTCCCCCATTTCGGGACCGAGTACGCCGATCACCAATCTGGGGTTTCCCTGAAACCACACAGTGTCGCCGATCAGTCCCTCGGGGCGTTCGTCGCCTGACAGGCGTACCGCCAGGGCCGCAGACAACACGACCACCGCCGCGTCACGCCGCACCTCATCCTCGGTGAAGAACCGGCCGGACTCCACCGGTCCGGGCAGTTCCTCGGAGACGTTCGCGAGGGTGCCCAGCACCTGGGCCGCCCGCGGCGTGGTGTCGGACCGCGTGGTGACCAACGCCTGACCCTGCAACAACAGCGTCACGATCGCCTTCCCCTCCGTGAGAGCCGCGAGCTCTTCAGTTTGCTCGGCACCCAGCTGCACGACGTCGGAACGCGGAAACCGCTGGCCATCGACCGTCCGGAACAACGATGGGGTGAGGCTGATCGAATGGAGGTCGGTGGTCCGCTCGATCTGATCGCGCGCATAGCGCTGCATGCCATCGCCGAGGGAGAGCACGGAGACGAGCGCTGCCACTCCCATGATGATGCCAAGTGTCGAGAGCAGTGTGCGCAGCGGGTTCGAGCGCAACGCCTGAAATCCGATGCCGATGGAGGAGGCCGAGGTCTTGTCGAGCATGTTAGCGCTTTGGGGAATCACAGCAGGCAAAGGTCGGTCGCCATCCATACGAGCCACCGGCTATCAAGTTCCGTTCGATGCGTCAACTCTTTGGCACGAGTTCCAGATCGCCTGCGCGTGATCCGGGGCGGAGTGTCCATCCCTCCGAGATTGTTACGCTCCAGCTGTCTCCAGACGCCACCGAGCCTGTAACCGTGACGGGACCTGGGACCGTCAGCACAGTCCCGTCCTGTGAAACGAGAACCTGGCTTGCCTCGAGGCGTCCCCACGGTCCGTTCACGCGATACTGCGGGAAGACGGTCCCGACGCCTGGAATCGGCGTCACGCCTGTCGTAATGAACGAGGCGTCTCGGCCACGTGGCAGACGCAGGACGGGACCCTCCACGAATCGCGCCCGCAATTCGGCGATCCGGGCCTGCTGCTCCGCCTCGCGATTCTCCTCGGCCACGCGCAGCGATGAACCCCCATACCGCTTGGCGGCGATCTCCACCTCGCTCGCCGCCGCAACGCCGGAGACACGCTTCAACAGATCGCCGAGATTCCCGGTCGCGGTGAACTGACGCGTCCAGCCTGGCGAGTACAGGTCCAGGAGTACTCCATACGCTGCGCCGGACGAATATGCAAAGGTCCGCACGAAGCTTTCCTTCTCCGGAGCCTGGCGCAGCTGCTCGACTGCAGCGAGGCGAGCTTCGTGATCGGTTTCGGCAACCGTAACGGTTGCAGTGTATTGCGCCAACCCCTCGTTGACTTCGCTGATGCGCTCGATCTCCGCTACGTCGGGTCCCAGCTGCCGCCTTCGGTGCCGGAATCCGAGTGCATCACCGATCGCCTGCGTTCGCGCAGCACCTGCCATTACGAGTGCCCGAGCCAATGCGCGCCACTCGAGCTGCAGCCAGTACCGACCCTCCGGCGTGTCCAGGTGATCCGCCCCACCTGGCGCAGCGCGGACGAGCAGCCCGAGATCCGGCTGAACGCGGTGAAACAGCTCGTGCATCATCAGACGCGCGCGCGACCGCTGATCGTCATGCGGAATCATCGGCCAGACGAAGGTCGACCATCTCTCGCCACCCCATGTCATTGCCGCATTGGCGTACCCCAGGGCACGGGGCCGGTCCGCGTCCGGTGGCGTCCTGTTCGTGGCGATCGCTCCCGAACTGGCGTCGGCGAAGACCATCGGTCCGCAGAGCGACACACCCCACAACTGACCACCTTCGGACTCGCACAGCATTCGCGCTTCGCGAAAATATTGCTCCGCACGCTCAGGAACGATCTGGGCTGATGCCGTCGAGCCGGCGAGCACAACGAGCGTCGCGGCGGTCCGACTGAGTCTGAGTCGATTGGGCATGACCTCTCCCGTCACGTTGCTTCATGAAGCCTGGTGGAGCGGCTGACGGCTGCGCCGACAGGTGATGCACACGTCATCCGGCGGCATGCGCGTTCTGTAAATGCGATCGTCGCGCGCCAAGCCTCGCACCGACAAACCCGAACGCCCCTTTGGTCGATGTTAAGTGATACAAAGATGTCGACCCCGTCTGCATCGACGAATCGATGCTCAGCGACGCACTCCCGAAACTGCTGGTCCGTCGATAGCGCACCTGGCAGAGAGAGCCTCGTGCGGGCGCGAAAAGGAACTCCGGCGTCTTATCAATGAAACGTGCAATGAGCCATGGGCAGGCAATGCGATCAATCTTTGGACGTTCACGAGTTATCCATTTCATGGACACCTCTCGGTGAGTTCCTTAGACCGCACGACCGGGGGGTCTAGGAATCGTGGTCGTCAGCGCGTCGGCGCCAAAAGACGGCCCCATTCTGAAGCGTTGACCGGGATCGAAGCAGCTCGTGATTCGCACGGCCTAACCACATGACGGTGGGCGCCGCCCCGGCATCATAGGTCAGCCGCCACGCCGCTTCACGGCGACCGCTGATCCGGATCGTGTCCAACGCCTCCACTCGAATTCGCGTGACATGAAAGCCCCGCGGGGGATTGTAGGCCGTAAACTGGACTTCATAGCCTACCATGAGAGGAAGCGCCCGCACCACCTCGAGGTCGGGCACCGCCAGAAAGAATGGGCGCGGCGCAGACTGAGCAACCCTCTGGGGTGCTGAGTCGCCACGCTGGACCATGCCAATGGCGCTGTCGGCAGTAAACCTGAACCACTGGCGCTCCACCCCGACCTGTGCGGCGTATCGTACTGGCGCCAATGTAGAGGCGTCCACGATGGAGGAGTCAAGGTCGGAGGATCCAAGGCGTTCGGAGTGGTTGGTAACGACACAAACAGGGATCCCATTCTCCTGGGAGAGCGCTCGGGTGCGGTGCACGGTCGCGACAGCACGATCTGGTTGGCCTGGCGTCACAATAGTCAGCTCGAACGTGTCCACCGCTGCGGGCGCACAACGTGCGCGGAGGGACGGGTCTGCAGGAGCGATGAGTCCGACTCCTTGTTGCGCTCCGATCAACAGCGAAGCGACGATAGTAGGGAACACACATCCATCCTGTAAGTGATCTAGTACCTACGGTTGGATATGCCTGAAGGTTCAAAGTGCGGTCTAACGGCTCGCCGATAAGCTGCGGTCGCCGCAGGCGACCGTCAGCTTCATCGGCTGGTTAGAAGGCGCCACTCGTCGCGGGCGCATCCCATTCGAGAAACTCGTGGAATGTCCTTCGCGTCGCCGCGCCCACGACGAGTAACCCGATGAGTGCACCACAAGCGAAGTAGATTAACGGAATGTTCTTGTTGGTTGCGTCTCCAAGAAGACCGCCCAGGGCCATGCCCAGAGGCGTCGCGGCGCCACTCAAAGCAATCACAAGGGCTATGACCCGCCCACGCATGTCGCTCGGCGTGGCGATCTGAAAGAGTGTGATGACGAAGATGTTGATTGCTCCGGTGCACGTGCCGACGCCGAAAAACAACGCAAGTGCGATGACTGGGCCGCGAACGAAACCAACCGTCGCCAGAAGCGTGCCCGTTCCGATGAGCGCCGATGTGATGAGCCACGGTCGACGCCGCGCCGAGATCCTGATCGTTCCTGCAACAAGATAGCCGAGCAGCGAGCCGGCGCCGAGTGCTGCCAAGAGGAATCCGTACCAGGCCGAATCTTTGACAAGCCGGTCTGCGACGTAGAACGGCAGCAGTATGATCACAGGCATCGCGAGAAAGTTGACGCCAGATGCGACAAGAAGGAATGACCGCATGCCTGGGCGACGCCAAACAAAACGGATGCCTTCCACGGTATCGCTTATGTAGGCCGCTAGCGTTTGCTTTGTTGGCAGCTTCTCCCCTGGTCGTTTCTGAGGGATGCGGATGAAGGCTTCGCTGAAGGCTGAGACTAGATACGTCGCTCCGTCGATGAAGAACAAGTACGCCGCGCCGAAGAATCGGTACAGCAGACCGCCAGCAGCTTGTCCCACGAGGACCGAGGCTTGGACCGAGAACTGAGTCAGCGAGTTTCCTGCTGCGACCTTCTGAGGCGGAACGAGATCGGGAATCGCAGCAGCGATCGCCGGCTGGAAGACCGCGTTGACCAGCCCACTGAACAGCGCTACCGCAAAGAGCATCCCCACGATCAGCTCCGTGCCCTGCGGACGTAGGAACATGACGCCTGCCAGCGCCAAGACGGCTAGCCCACGGACCAGATCGGAGACGACAATGATGCCGAGGCGCGAGTGGCGATCGGCTATGGCACCGCCAAGAGGTCCTATGACCACCCCCGGAAGCAAGGAGACCATCATGAGGAGGCCCATGAGACTCGCCGAGCCCGTGGCCTCCATCAACCAATACACCATCGCCAAAGAGAAGGCTTGGTTCCCGAGTTGGCTGACGAACTGCCCCTGCCAGAGCAGGAGGAAGTCTCGGTTGAGCAGAGTTCTTCTTGTCATGTCTTCGGTGGCGCCTTCTAACGGGAATTGGGTTTACCGTTCTAACCAACCATGTCGATCGAGCCTGCTGCCTAATCACACGACTCCTCAACACTCACCACGTTTAGCCCGACCCGTCAAGCCGCACAAATGCGGCGACACGTCTGATCAATACAGCAAGTACTTGGCCCGCGCCCCGCGAAATCGCTCCAACGCCTCCGTCCAACCCCGCCAGATCTCCTCGGCGCCTCGACCCGCTGCGATCGCGGCGCGCAGCTCACCACCGGCCGCCAGCCGGTCGAACGAGCGCGCGATAAACCGGGCCGAGTCGGGGTGCGCAGCACGGAGCGCGACGAGCAGCGCCACCGCCAGATGCGTCGGATCGTATTGATCCCGATCCGTCACCCGAAATCGCAGCCCGCGCAGCCGCACACCATCGTACTTGCCATCCGTCGGATTCCGCGGCGTGAAGGTGGCGGCCCGCACGTCCACGCCCACCAGCGCCGCCGCGGGGAGACGCCGTAACACGGCGTCGGGGTCGACCCACGGCGCCCCGATCACCTGAAACGCGAAATCCGTCCCCCGCCCCACCGACAGCGTCGTCCCCTCGAACAGGCAGACGCCCGAATAGTGCAAGGCGCTCTCGAGGTCCGGCATGTTGGGCGACGGCTTCACCCACGGGAGACCGGTCTCATCATACAGCCGGTCCCGGGTCCACCCCGCGGCAGGGACGACATGCAGGTCGGCGCCGATGGCCAGGACGTCGTTCGCCATCCGCGCCATCTCCCCCATCGTCATGCCGTGGCGCATCGCGATCGGCAGAAACCCCACCGGCACCGAATCGGGCTCGGCCACATCCGTCCGCACGTTGCCCTGCACCAGCCGCCCGCCCACCGGATTCGGCCGGTCGAGGATGACCACGCGCTTCCCGCGGCGCGTGGCATCGCGCATCAGCGACGCGGCAAACCGGATGTAGGTGAAATACCGCGCCCCGACATCCTGGAGATCCACGAGCAGCACGTCGAACGAATCCACCGCGGCGCGCGCGGCAGTACGCGAACCGCCATAGAGACTGTAGATTGGGAGGCCGGTCGCCGAATCGCGGCCGTCGGGCAGCCCCATCCGGTCCTCGGTGCCCTGGAGACCGTGCTCCGGACTGTACAAGACGGTGAGCCGTGCGCCGTGCGCGGCGCGCACGAGATCGATAGCGCGCCGGCCTTGACGATCGACGCCGGTGTGATTGGTGAGCAGCGCCAGCCGCTGGCCCGCGATGAGATGCGCGGAATCGGCGAGCAGCACCTCGATGCCCGGACGCACCCGCGGCGCGTCGGCGAGCGGCGCCGACGCGGCACACCCCAACGCACACACGAGTCCAACGACACGATGCCAGCGCATAGACTCCTGATCCTCCTGGTGCTGGCGGCGTGCGCCGGAGGTCCCGCCGCGCCGGCGCCCCAGCCCGCCTCCGTCGACGCCCTGCTCGCGTCGCTCTCCACCCGCCAAAAAATCGGCCAGCTCGTCGTCCCCTGGCTGCTCGGAAACTACACCGCCCTCGACGATTCGGTGTTTCAGGTGGCCGCGCGCTGGGTCGATTCGCTGGAAGTCGGCGGCATCATCATCTCCGTCGGCTCGCCGTTCGACATCGCCGCAAAGCTCAACACGCTGCAGCGCCGCTCGCGCCTGCCCCTCATGATCTCGGCGGACCTCGAGTGGGGCGCCGCCATGCGCGTCGTCGGCGCCACCGGCTTCCCGATGATCATGGCGGCCGGCGCGACGGGCGACGAGCGCGACGCCTACACGATCGGGCAGGTCGCCGCCCGCGAAGGACGCGCCGTCGGCATTCACGTCAATTTTGCCCCCGACGCCGACGTCAACAACAATCCGCTGAACCCCATCATCAACATCCGCTCCTTCGGCGAGGACCCGCGCGCCGTCGCGCGCCTGGTCCGCGCGTACGTGCGCGGCCTCCAGGAAAACGGCATGCTCGCCACGCTCAAGCATTTCCCGGGGCACGGCGACACCGACCTCGATTCGCACATCGGGCTGCCCACGATCCGCGCCGACTACGCCCGGCTCGACACCCTGGAGCTGATCCCGTTCCGCGCCGGCATCGCGGCCGGCGCCGGGATCGTAATGAGCGCGCACATCGCCTTCCCTGCCCTCACCGGCAGCGATGATCCGGGCACGCTCTCCGCCGCCGTCATGACCGGCGTGCTGCGCGACTCGCTCCTTTTCGAAGGCATCGTGGTGACGGACGCCCTGATGATGGGGGCGATCGTCGCGAAGTACGGCGCCGGCGAAGCGACCGTCCGCGCCTTCGTCGCCGGATCGGATCTGTTGCTCATGCCGGCTGATCCCGATTCGGCGATCGCGGCGATGGATGCCGCGGTCACGAGCGGCCGCGTCTCCAGGGAGCGGCTCGACGCCTCGGTGCGCCGCGTGCTCCAGGCCAAGCAGCGCCTCGGCCTGTTCACCCGGCGCACCGTGCCGCTCGACTCGATCATGCACATCGTCGGGACGAAGGCGTTCCAGCAGCGGGCCGAGGACATCGCCGTCCGCTCGCTGACGCTGGTGCGCGATACGGCGGGCACGCTGCGCCGGCTGCGCGCCACGCAGAGCCGGATCACGCTCATCGCGTACGCCGACGAAGCCAACAGCAGCGTCGGGCAGCGCATGCTCGAGATCCTGCGCCAGGGCGGCGATACCGTCAGCTATTTTCGCCTCTGGCCGATGTCCGGCCCGGCGTCCTACGACTCGGCGCGCGCCGCGATCGAGCGCTCCCCGACGGTCGTCTTCGCTACCAACGTCCGGCCGATCTCGTGGCGGGGCAACATCGCCCTGCCCGACTCGCTGGCACGGCTGATCACCGTCACCGACTCACTCAAGCCGACGGTCCTGGTGTCGCTCGGCAGCCCGTACCTCCTCAATCAGACGCCGGCGGTGAAGTCGTATCTCATCGCCTGGAGCGGCGTGCGCGTCGCCGAGCGGGCCGCCGCGCGCGCCCTGCTCGGCTGGTCGCCGATCGGCGGCACGCTCCCGATTCGGATCCCGCCCGCATATCCGATCGGGCACGGGATCGCGATACCCGACTCTACGCTGCCCCCGGCGCCGATTCCGTGAAGCCCCACGCTGCGGCGGTGGTCGCGGTGGTCTGCGGGTGCACGGCGGCGGGCGCCCCTCCGTCCCGCCCGGCTCCCCACCGCGACGCCCGCTTCGAGCCCGTCGTCTCCTATCTCGAGTCGCAGGTCGACAGCGCATTTCCCGGCGCCGTGCTCGCCGTCGGCCACCGGGGCGACATCGTGTTGATCGCCGCGGTGGGCCGCTACGGCCAGGACGATCGCCGTCCGGTGACGCCGGAGACGATCTACGACCTCGCGTCGCTCACGAAGGTCATCGGCCTCACGACGGCGTCCCTGCTGCTCGCAGAGGCAGGGAGACTCGATCTCGACGCGCCCGTGCAGCGCTACGTCCCGGCGTTCGCCGGCGCCGGCAAGGAGCGCGTCACGGTGCGGCATCTGCTGACGCATTCATCGGGGCTGCCGGCGTGGCGGCCGCTGTACACCGAAACGACCACGCGCGCCGGCGCCTTCGCCCTCGCCGACTCGACGCCGCTGCTCACCCCGCCGGGCGACACGATGGTGTACTCGGATCTCGGCGCGATCGTGCTCACCCAGGTCGTCGAAGGGATCACCGGCGAACGGCTCGACGCCTTTCTCGACCGCCGGCTGTTCGCCCCACTCCAGATGACCAGCACGCGCTATCTGCCCCCGTCGTCCTGGCAACCTCGGATCGCGCCGACGGAGCGGAGCCAGGACGGCACGATCATCCGCGGTACGGTGCACGACGAGAACGCGTGGCGACTCGGCGGGGTCTCGGGACATGCGGGGCTGTTCAGCAGCGCGCCGGACCTGGCGCGGTTCGCGACCTGGCTGCTCGCGCGCTGGCGCGCCGACAGCGGCCGATCGATCACACGGGCGTTCACGAGACGGCAGGGCCTTCCCCCCGGCTCCTCGCGGGCGCTGGGGTGGGACACGCCGTCCGGCGTCTCGAGCGGCGGCACCAGGCTCGGCCCGAACGCCTTCGGGCATACCGGCTTCACGGGGACGTCGATCTGGATCGACCCCGATCGCGATTTGTTCATCATATTGCTGAGCAACCGCGTCCACCCCACGCGCGAGAACGCGCGGATCCTCCGCGTCCGCCCCCGCGTCGCCGATCTGGTGGTGGAGGCTCTCGCTCGCGAGGCGCCATGACCCTGTCCGCCGCCGACTGGATCATCATCGTCCTCTACTTCGCCGTCTCCGCGGCGATCGGGCTGTACTACACGGCCCGAGCGGGCCGCTCGCTCTCCGACTATTTCCTCTCGGGACGCAGTCTGCCGTGGTGGCTGGCTGGAACGTCGATGGTGGCCACGACATTCGCCGCCGACACGCCGCTCGTCGTGACGGCGCTCGTGGTGAAGTACGGCGTCGCGGGCAATTGGCTGTGGTGGAACATGGCGCTGGCGGGGCTGCTGACGGTGTTTCTGTTCGCGCGGCTGTGGCGGCGCGCCGGCGTCCTGACCGACGTCGAATTCGTGGAGCTGCGCTATGGCGGCCGGCCGGCGGCGGTGCTGCGCGGCGTGCGCGCGCTGTACCTCGCCATCCCCATCAACCTCATCATCATGGGGTGGGTGACGAAGGCGATGGCCGACGTCCTCGAGATCACCCTTGGCGTCTCCGGGTGGCAAGTGGCGGCGATTCTCTTCGTCATCACCGCCGGCTATGCGATCCTGGCGGGGCTGTGGGGCGTCGTGATCACCGATTTCTTTCAGTTCATCGTCGCGATGGCCGGCTCCATCATCCTCGCGGTGCTCGCCGTGAACCACCTCGGCGGCCTCGATCGGCTCACCGAGCTGGCCACGGCGCGGTTTGGAAGCCGGGAGGCCGCGGTGGGTATTCTGCCGCCGCTCCAGGGCGGGTGGCTACCGCTGTCGTCCCTCATCGTGTTTCTCGCCGTGCAGTGGTGGGCGTCGTGGTATCCCGGCGCCGAGCCGGGCGGCGGCGGCTATGTGGCGCAGCGGATCATGTCGACGCGCGACGAGCGTCACGGCCTGCTCGCGACGCTGTGGTTCAACATCGCGCACTACGCGCTGCGGCCGTGGCCGTGGATTCTGGTGGGCCTGTTCGCCGCGGTGAGCTATCCCGAGCTGAGCGCCCCGGGTCAGGATCCGGGACGGGGCTATGCGCGCGCGATGGTCGATCTCCTCCCCTCGCCCATGCGCGGGCTCATGCTCGCCGCCTTCGCGGCGGCCTACATGAGCACGATCGCGACGCATCTCAATTGGGGCACGTCGTACTTCGTGAACGACTTCTGGCTGCGGTTCGTGCGCAAGGGGGCGACCACGCGCGAGCAGGTGCTCGTCTCCCGGGTGGCGACGGCCGTACTGATGCTGCTCGCGCTCGTCGTCATGCGCTTCCTCGACACGGTCGAAGGTGGATGGCGCATCCTCCTGGGCATCGGCGCCGGCACCGGACTCGTCCTGATCCTGCGCTGGTACTGGTGGCGGATCAACGCGTGGAGCGAGATCGTGGCGATGGCGGCGTCGCTCGTGGTCTCGCTGGCCGTCTGGCAGATCGGCGGCCTGCGTGCCGACGATCCGTGGGCGTTGGTCATCACCGTCGCGGCCAGTACGGTCGCGTGGCTCACCGCGACGTTCCTCACGGGTCCCGAGTCCCCCGAAACGCTGGAGCGGTTCTACCGCCGTGCCCGGCCCGGCGGCGCCGGCTGGCGCGCGGTTTCGGAGCGGCTGGGGTTTGGCCGTGAGCCGATCCCCGGCGGGGTGATGTCCTGGATGAACTGGGTGGCGGGTTGGGTCGCCGTCTACTCATCCCTGTTTGCGATCGGCCAGCTGCTCGTCGGGACATTGCTCAAGGCCGTCGTCTTCGCGGCGGTCGCGGCGTCCGCGTTCGCTCTGATCGCGCGCAACTTGCGGCGCGATCCGACGTTCCGGTCGGCGGCGGTTGACAGCCCGGGCGCGACCCTCTAAGTTGCGGCCAGACAGGAGGATAGTGATGAGCACGACGCAAAAACCGACCGTCCAGCTGTCCCTCACCGAACGGGCCGGCGACGAGGTCAAGAAGTTCCTCGCCGAGGAGAAGGTGGCGCCCGAGGCCGCGGGTCTCCGGGTCGCCGTGCTTCCCGGGGGCTGCTCCGGCTTCCGCTACAGCCTGAACATCGAAGAGCACCCGGCAAGCGATGACATGGTCATCGAGAGTGCGGGCGTGCGGCTGTTCGTAGACGAATTCAGCGCGCAGTACCTGAACGGCACCACGATCGACTACAAGAGCAATTTCCAGGAATCCGGCTTCGCGTTCGAGAACCCGAACGCGTCCGGCGGCTGCGGCTGCGGGTCGTCCTTCACGGTCTGAGGTCCTGATCCTTCCTGCGATGGCATCGAGGGCCCGCGTCTAACGCGGGCCCTTTTTCATCATGCGACCGCTCGACATCGCCGTCATCGCCGTCTACTTCGTCGCCGTCATGGCGGCGGGCCTGCTGCTCGCCGGCAAGCAGCGCGATGCCGCCGACTACTTCCTCGGCAAGCGCGGACTGCCGTGGTGGGCGATCATGCTGTCGATCGTGGCGACGGAAACGTCGGCCCTCACCGTGATCTCCGTCCCCGGCCTCGCCGCGCGCGGCAATCTGACGTTCCTCCAGCTGGCGTTCGGCTACCTCGTGGGACGCATCGGCGTCGCGGCGCTGCTCCTCCCCGGCTACTTCGACGGCACGCAGGAGACCGCCTACCAGCGGCTCGAGCGCCGCTTTGGCCCCGTCGCGCGGCGCGTGGCCTCCGGGGCGTTTCTGGTGACGCGGGCGCTCGGCGATGGCGTCCGGGTCTTCGCGACGGCGATCCCGCTCGCCATCATCACGAGCTGGAGCCTGCCCGCCGGCATTCTCGCGGTCGGCGTCGTCACGATTCTCTATACGTGGGTGGGCGGACTGCGCGCCGTGGTCTGGGTGGACGTGGTCCAGCTGCTGTTCTATGTCGTCGGGGGCGTGGCGACGATCGTGATCGCCCTGCAGATCGCCGACGGATCGCTCGCCGACGCCTGGGCCGCCGGCAAACTGCAGGTGATCGACACCGGCTTCTCGTTCCGGACGACGTACACGCTGTGGGGCGGACTCATCGGCGGCGCCCTGCTCTCGGCCGCGTCGCACGGCACCGACCATCTCATCGTGCAGCGCCTGCTGGCGGCACGCGATCTGCCGGATGCCAGGAAAGCGCTGATCGGCTCGGGCGTCCTCGTCATCGCTCAATTCGCGCTGTTCCTGCTCGTCGGCACGACGCTCTGGCTCGCCGGCGCCGATCGGCAAGCGACGGGCATGGTGGCCGATGCGATCTATCCCACATTCGTGATCGAACGCCTGCCGGCGGGCCTCGCGGGACTCGTCGTCGCCGCGATCCTGGCCGCAGCCATGAGTACGGTCGCTTCCTCGCTCAACTCGCTCGCGTCGGCGAGCACGCACGATTTCTACGCCCCCCTCTCGGGCCGCACCGACCCGGAGCACCTCTTGCGCGTCGGCCGGGGAATGACACTGGTCTGGGCCGCAATCCTGGTCGGCGGCGCGATGCTGTTCCGGAACCGCGACACCCCGGTGGTCGTGCTGGCGCTCTCCATCGCGTCCATCACCTACGGCGGTCTGCTCGGCAGCTATCTCCTGGGCGGGCTGTGGGCGCGTGCACGCCAGGTGGACGTCATCATCGCGATCCTGGTCGGGGTCGTAGTGATGATCCCCGTCGTCCTCGGTATTCCGTGGCGCTGGCTCCCGGGACTCGCGTGGCCGTGGTATGTCCCGCTGGGGACGGCGGTCACGGTGGCGGTGGGAATGCTTTCATCGCTCATCGGACGGTCGGACGGTCAGACGGCCGGACGGCCAACGCCCGCATGAGCAATCAGGCCGTCAGGCCGCCCGTCCTGCTCGGCATCGACGCCGGGGGATCGCATACCACCGTCGTCGTCGGTGACGGCACGGGGCGGGCCCTCACGCGGGCTGAAGGGCCGCCGTCGGCGCTGAAGCCGGGGGAAGCGGAACGCTCGGCGGCGGTCATGCTGGACACCGCCCGCCGCGCGGCCGCGCACGCGGGCGTATCGCTCCCGGCGGCGATTGCCGTCGTCGGCGCCGCGGGCGCCGGCCGGGCTCCAGAGCGTGACGCCCTGGTCGCGGCCTTGCGCGCCGCCGGCCTCGCCGATTTTGTGGATGTCCGGGGGGACGTCGAGGTCGCGCTGACCGCGGCATTTGGCGATGGCCCCGGGATCCTCATCAACGCGGGGACCGGCTCCATCGCGTACGCGCGCACCCCCGACGGCCGCCAGCATCGTGTGGGCGGGTACGGCTGGCAGCTCGGAGACGAGGGCGGCGGCTACTGGCTCGGCCGCCGGGCCCTGTCGGCGGCCGCCGGCGCGCACGACGGCCTCGAGGAGTCGTCGACGCTGCTCGAGCGACTGTTGGTGGCGGTGGGCCTCGAAACCTTCGATGACCTGATTCGCTGGACCGCGACGGCATCGCCGGCGCAAATCTCGGCGCTCGCCCCGCATGTGCTCAACGCCGCCGCCGAAGGGGAGCGCGTCGCCCAACGCGCCGTGGACGAGGCGGCGGAAGAGCTGGTGAAGCTCGTGCAGGGCCTGATCCGCCACTTCCCCGCCACCGCTGCGGTCCCGCTCGCAACGGCCGGCGGATTGTTGCGCCCCGGCTCGCCGCTGCTGGCGGCCCTGCGCGCCCGGACCGCCACGGTGGCGCCGCGCGCACGATTCGCGGACCAGCCCGTCGATGCGCCGCTCGGCGCGCTCGCGCTCGCCGCCCACCTCATGAGAGATGTATGACGCGATTCTCCCGCCGTCTCATCGTCCTCGCCGCGCTGATCGTGCCGACGCTCGCCGCGACCGGCGGCAACATCGCTCCGGTCGCGCTGGCGCTCGCCGTCATCCTCCTCGCCGCCAAGCTCGGCGGCGACGCGGCCGTCCGCACGGGGCAGCCCGCGGTGCTGGGCGAGCTGGTCGTCGGCGTCGTCCTCGGCAACCTGGGGCTCCTCGGCCTGCCGTGGCTCGAGCCCATCGCCCAGGAGCCGACGATCATCATGCTCGCCGAGCTGGGCGTCCTGATCCTGTTGTTCGAAGTCGGACTCGAAGCCACCGTGCAGGACATGGTGAAGGTGGGCTTGCCGTCGCTGCTCGTCGCCCTGCTGGGTGTCGTGACGCCCTTCGTGCTCGGCTGGGGGGTCGGCGCCCTGGTGCTCCCCAACGAGAGCGTCTACGTCCATCTGTTTCTCGGGGCGACGCTGACCGCGACCAGCGTCGGGATCACGGCCCGCGTGCTCCGGGATCTCGACAAGTCACGCACGCCGGAAGCGCGCATCATTCTTGGTGCGGCCGTGATCGACGACGTCCTCGGGCTCGTCATCCTCGCGGTCGTCGCGGGCATCATTCAGGCGGCCGATCAAGGCCGCGGTGTCTCGCTGGGCGCCACCGGACTGGTCATGGCCAAAGCCCTGGTGTTCCTCGTCGGCGCGCTGGTGCTGGGGATGTGGTTGTCGCCCCGGCTGTTCGCCCGCGCGGCGCGGTTGCGCGGTCCCGGCGTGCTGCTCGCGACCGCGCTGAGCTTTTGCTTCCTGCTCGCCTATCTCTCGTCGATCATGGGGCTCGCCCCCATCGTCGGCGCGTACGCCGCCGGCTTGATCCTCGAGGACGTGCACTATCGCGAGTTTGCCGGCCGCGGCGAGCGCCCACTCGAAGCGCTGATTCAGCCGGTCGCGAGCATTCTGGTGCCGGTCTTCTTCGTCCTGATGGGCATGCGGGTGGACCTCACGGCGTTCGCGCACACCGAAGTGCTGGGGCTGGCCGCGCTGCTCACCGTCGCCGCGATCATCGGCAAACAGGCCTGCTCCCTGGGCGCCATGGGACGGGGCCTGGACCACCTGTCCATCGGCATCGGCATGGTCCCGCGCGGAGAAGTGGGGCTCATCTTCGCGAGCATCGGCATGAGCCTCACGATCGGCGGCATGCCCGTCGTGAGCCCGGCGATCTATTCCGCGATCGTGATCATGGTGATTCTCACCACGATGGCGGCGCCGCCGGCGCTGAAGTGGAGCCTGAACCGCCGGCGCGAGGGCGGCAGCCCTACGCCGTAACGGACTGCGGGTCCCAGTCGCTTTCGGTGCGAGCCACGTAGGCGGCGGCGGTGAGATCCCCCGAAACGTTGAGCGTGGTCCGCGCCATGTCGAGAATGCGATCGATGCCCAAGATGATCGCGATCGCTTCGGGCCGCACGCCCACCGTCGCCAGCACCACCATGATGAGCGGCAGCGAGCCGCCCGGGACGCCCGCGGCCCCAATCGCCGTCACGACGCTCAGCAGCACGACGACGGCCTGTTGCCCGAACGACAGGTCCACCCCGAACACCTGGGCCAGGAACAGCACCGTCACGCCTTCGTAGAGCGCGGTGCCGTTCATGTTCATCGTGGCCCCGAGCGGCAACACGAAACCGGCGATCTTGGGCGGGATCTTCAGCTCCTTCTCCGCGACGGCGATGTTGGTGGGCAGCGTGGCGCTGCTCGAGCTGGTCGAGAACGCCGTGATGATGCTGGGCCGCACCTTCTTCCAGAAGACGCGCGGCGACAGCCCGGCGAAGGTCCGGACGAGCGCCGACAATCCCACGCTCGCGTAGATGAACAGCCCCGCCAGCACGACCAGCACGTATTTCAGCAGCTGACCCAGCAGATCCCAGCCGAAGCGTGACGTCACGACAAAGATCAGACCAAAAACGCCATACGGGGCGAGCTTCATCGCGAAGTCGATGACCTTGACGATCGCGTCGCCGAGCGCCTCCACCACTTTGATGAGCGGCCGCGCCCGCTCTTCCGGGATCATGGTGAGCGCGGCCCCGAAGACGAGCGCGAAGAAAATCACGCCGAGCATGTCCATGTTCGCGGCCGCCTGGACCGGATTGCGCGGCACGATGTTGACGAACATGTCCACGCCGAATTTGACCGTGCCGCCCGCCTGCATCCCCTCCGCCTGTGCGCCGTACGTGGCCATGAGCTGGTCGCGCACCGCCGGCGACAGGCCGTCGCCCGGACGGACAAGATTCACGAGCGCCAGGCCGAGCAGCGCGGACAGCACCGTGGACAGCAGGAAGTAGCCCATCGTACGCCCGCCGACCCGGCCGACTTTGCGAATGTCGCCGAGTTGAGCGACGCCCAGCGTGATCGACGCGAACACCAGCGGGACCACGGTCATCAGCAGCATGCGCAGGAAAATCTGACCGACCGGCCCGGCGACGTTGTCGCCGATCCACCGGACCCAGGGAGCGCCGGCCGCAAAGGTGTAGGCCAGAATGCCGGCGACCGCCCCCGCGACGAGGCCGATGACAATCTTCGTATGCAGCTTCATGCGCTCGGCGGACTCCCGGCGGCGCGGCGCCGCTGGACGCTATGCCAGTAGCCGTAGCCCGCGTAAATTACCAGGCCGAGGCCAAGCCACGCCACGAACCGGATCCAGGTCACGAGCGGCAGCTGCATCATGAGGAAAATGCAGGCGGCGATGGCCATGATCGGCGTGAACGGCATCCACGGCGTGCGGAACGGTCGCGGCCGGTTCGGCTCGCGGTAGTGCAGGATCAGCACCCCCGCGGCGACGACCGCGAAGGCGAACAGCGTGCCGATGTTGGTGAGCTGGACGACCTCGTCGATGTTGGCGAAGGCGGCAAAAACGGCGACGAACACCCCCGTCAGAATCGTGGTGACGTGCGGGGTCCGGAATCGTGGATGCACCTTGGCCGCCCATTGCGGCAGCAGTCCATCGCGCGCCATCGAGAAAAAGATGCGCGGTTGGCCGAGCTGGAACACGAGCAGCACCGACGCCATCGCGAAGACGGCGCCGAGGGCGATCACGAACTGCCCGAACTCGAGGATACCCGCGGTACTCCCGGATTGCTGCAGCGCGGTGAGCATCGGCTCGGCCGTATCGAGCTGCCGCCACGGCGCCATCCCGGTCATGACGACGGCGACGAGAATGTAGAGCACCGTCGTGATCAGCAGGCTCATGATGATCCCGAACGGCATGTCCTTCGCCGGGTTCTTCGTTTCCTCGGCAGCCGTCGAGACCGCGTCAAATCCGATATAGGCGAAGAAGATGATCGCCGCCGCGCTCGTGATGCCCTTGAAGCCGTTGGGGGCAAAGCCGCCGTGCACGGTGTAGTTCTCGGGCTTGATGAAGAACGCGCCGAGGGCGATGAAGAAGAGGACGATCGCAACCTTGACCAGGACCATGAAGGAGTTGGCCGCAGCCGACTCCCGGATGCCGTAGACCAGCACGACGGTCAGTAACGCCACGATCGCCACCGCCGGGATGTTCACGATCAGCGGAACGCCGAAGATGTACGGCGCGCCGCTCACCGCCGACGCGAGGTACGTGGTCGCGGGGTCGGTGGCGCCGGCGGCGACGGCGTCGGCGGCCTGGTAGGCCGTGCGATAGTCGATGGTGAGCCAGGCGGGCAGGATGATCCCGAAATGGCCCAGCAACTCGCGGAAATGGCCGGCCCACGAAATCGCGACGGCGATGTTGCCGACCGCGTACTCGATGATGAGGTCCCAGCCGATGATCCAGGCCGCCAGCTCGCCGAGCGAGGCGTACGCATAGGTGTACGCCGACCCGGAGATGGGCACCATCGCCGCGAACTCGGCATAGCACATCGCGGCGAAGCCGCAGGCCGTGGCGGTGATGAGGAACGAGATGATGATCGCCGGGCCCGCGCCGACGTGATCGGCGCCGCCGGCAATCGCGGATCCGGTCGACGCGAAGATGCCCGCACCGATCAGCGCCCCGATGCCGAGCGCGGTGAGATCCCACTTGCCGAGGACCCGCTTGAGCTGGCGGTCGGGCGCCTGGGCTTCGGCCAGAAGCCGGTCGGCCGACTTCCTGGCGAGCAGCTGGTGCATGCGAACCGCCTTGTGGTGCGACGGGTGCGTGCTAGGGAATGACGGTCACGCTGGCGACGTACGCGATGCGACGTCCGTCGCGCGTCGCGGGGTTGAAGAGATACCCCATCATCCGCTCGGTAAATTCGCGGCGATATCCCGAGTCCTTGATCGGCGGCGTCACCTCGACGCGCGTCACCCGCCCCTCCGCCGTGACCCAGAACCGGACCTCGTGGCGCCGGCCCCGCGCTTCGCGCGGCGCGCCCGGCGGCGGAAAAATCGTCCACCGCGGCGAGGCGGGGAAAATGTAACCGGCTTCTCCACCCGAGCCAGGGCCGGCATCCGACCCCGCGCCGGTCCCGGTCCCGGTGCCCTGCCCGCCCCCGGTGCCGAGCCCCGTGCCCGGACCGCCGGTGGTGCCGTCGCCCGTGCCGGGCGGCGCGGGCGCCGTCGTGGGACTGAGCGGGGGCGCGGGGATCGGCTC
>JAUYMC010000325.1 GCA_030699545.1 Gemmatimonadales bacterium
GGTGCCGCTCGCGGCGCTCAAGCTGAAGCAGGGGTTCGGCCGCTTGATCCGGTCGAAGACCGACGTGGGGGCGGTGGTGCTCCTCGACCGGCGCGTCGTGACGAAACGGTATGGCGCGACGATGCTGGAGGGGTTACCTCCAGCGGCGCGGGCAATCGGCAGCTGGCCCGAGGTCCGGCGGGAGCTGGAGGAGTTCTTCGCGCTCCACGGCATCGGAGCCCCTGTACCACAGGGCTAGATTCCTGTACCGCATCGTCTGGTCGTTCAGCGACTGACGGTCGCCCGAGCAGTTGATCGGCGAGTTCGAATCGGAGGAGGAGTTCTGAAGCCCAGCAAGCGCGTCGACCGGCTGCCCGTCTATCCGATGGCGGAGCTGCCCGCGATCAAGCGGCGGCTGATCCAGCAGGGTGTGGACGTGATCGACGTCGGCGCGGGCGATGCCGACTTCGCGCCGCCGCGCGTGGCCGTCGAGACGCTGGCGCGCGCCGCGCAGGACCCCGCGATGAGCCGCTACGCCTTCCAGATCGGACTGCCGGCCTTTCGCGAAGCGGCCGCCGCCTACATGCAGCGACGCTTCGGCGTGACGCTCGATCCCTTCACCCAGCTGCATCCGTTGCTCGGCTCCAAGGAAGGGATCGCGCATCTCGCGGCGGCCGTGCTCGATCCCGGCGACGTCTCCATCGTGCCGGTGCCCGGCTACGCCGTCTACCACGGCGGCACCGTGCTCGCCGACGCCGAGCCGTACCTGTACGATCTCACGCCGCGCACCGACTTCCTGCTCGAGCTGGACGAGATTCCCGCCGACGTCTTGAAGCGCGCCACGCTCGTCTATCTCAACTATCCGAACAATCCCACGGCGGCGATTGCGCCGCGCGACTATCTCGAGCGCACCGTCGCCGCCTGCCGCCGCCACGACATCCTGCTCGCCTACGACAATCCGTACTGCGAGATCACGTTCGACGGTTACGTGGCGCCGAGCATCTTCGAGATTCCCGGCGCGCTCGATGTCGCGGTCGAATTCCATTCGCTGTCCAAGAGCTTCTGCATGACCGGCTGGCGGCTCGGCTGGGCCGCGGGCCGCGCCGACCGCGTCGCGGCGCTCGCCCGCGTCAAGAATTACGTGGACACCGGCGCCTTCCTGCCGGTGCAGGCGGCGGGGGCGGAAGTGCTGAAGCAGGCCGAGGCGCTGTCGCGCGGCTACGCCGCGCAGTTCCAGGAGCGGCGCGACGCGATGTTGCCGGCGCTGCGCGCGCACGGCTTCGAGGTCGAGACGCCGCGCGCGACGATGTATCTCTGGATCCCGCTCCCCGAGGGCCTGGCGTCGGCCGCCTTCCAGAAACGCGCGCTCGAAGACGTCGGCGTCGTGACGCTGCCCGGCAGCGCCTTCGGCGCGGGCGCCGAGGGGTTCTTCCGGATCGCGTTGACGGTCGCGACGCCGCGCCTCGTCGAAGCGGCGGAGCGGCTCGGAAAGGTGCTCGCCACTGTTTGATCAACTCCGGTCCCGACCGTTTTCGCCCCGCGCGTGGCTGCTCACCGCGGTCCTGCACGTCGTGGCGGTGGTGCTGGCCGTGACGGTGCCGTGGCAGGCGCCGTTCCGCCGCGTGGACTACGTGGTGCTGCAGCCCGTCGCCGTGGGGGACTCGCTCCTGCTCATTCCCGGCACGCGCGAGCGCCCCGCGCGCGGTCCAACCATTCAGTCCACGCGGCGTGAGCCCGAGCCGCCGGCGGCGGTTCCACCGTCCCTGGTCGCGACGCCGGCTCCCGATACGGGTTTGACTATGCCCGCCTACGATCCCGACGCGTCGCGGGTGGTGCCGGCTCCCGCCGTCGGCGACGGCAGCCTCTGGGTCAGTCCGCGGCCGCCGCTCCCCGCCGACGTCGCCGCGGCGCTGTACGGTGATACCACGAGGCGCGCCGAAGTGGCGATCGAGCGTCTGCGGGTGATGGTGGATTCGCTCAATCAGGTGATCGATGTGATGCAACGCGAGCGCCAGCGTCCGTCGTGGACGGTGGGCGGGGAAGGCGGCGCGCCCAAATTCGGCATCGATTCCCAGTACATCCACGTCGCCGGGATCAAGATTCCCACGGTGGCGCTGGCATTGCTGGGCAGCTTGATGCCGCAGGGCAACTTCGACGAGTCGATGCGGGCCCGGCAGCTCGACCGCATGCGGGAGGACCTGCTCCAGGCGGCGGGGCGCGCCCAGACCTTCCAGGATTTCCGTCGCTACGTGCGGGAGCTGCGGGCGCGCAAGCAGGCCGAGCGCGACGCCGAGCGGCGGCGGCGGGGCGAGCCGGCGGATACGACTCGCGTGATTCCGTGAAAAGGGGGAGCTTGCGGCTCCCCCCAGGGCTGCTAGTCCTGCTCAATACGTCCTGATCAGTGCTTCCGGAGCTGTCCGCGGATTTCCCCTCCCGGGTAGTCCCCGGGGACGTTGTTGTCCGGATTGGCCGCATCGCTTGTGTGGATGTTCACGTACGTGCTTCCGGCCCGCATCGCCGAAAGGATGTCGTCGCCGACCTCCAGCGACCCCAGAGCTATTGTCGTCAACGTCGGGTAATCTCCGGGCGTGGGTGTGAGATCCTGGATAACGCCTCCCGGTTCACCTGCAACGGCAAGATGAATGTGCCCGACCGAGACGTTCTCGATGTCTTGGGCATCCACCTTCCAGCTCAACAAGTTGCCAAGAACCGTCATGGTGGCCGTGCCCGTTGCGGTCGTGGGTGTGGGCAGGGCGGGCACTTCGTTCGCGCCGTTCAGCGTCGCGGTAAAGATCTCGACGCCTGACGGAATACCGGTGCCGCTGTCGTCCCCGCACGCCACGCCCACCAGGGCGACGGCGGCCAGGACGGTGAACACGCGCGTTACGCGCATACAACCTCCTTGATTGTGCTGCGTGTGGTTACCGCACGAAGCTCCGAAAATCGGACCGGCCTCCTTTCGCATGGCTGAAGATCATTGCACGACGACTTTTCCCATCATGAAGGGATGCGGCTCACAGTGATACGGGAACTCTCCCGCGGCACCGAACGTGTGGCTGAAGCGGGCGCCGGTAGTCAGGTCCGGCGATCCCCACACGCCGGCCGTGTCGGACGTCGTGGTGTGCGGTTCGGTTTCGTCGGGCTCGCAGTTTATCCACGTCACGGTCGCGCCTTGCGGCACGACGATCGTGTCCTGCACGAACGTGAAGTTGTTGATGGCCACGACCACATGCCCCGAGTCGATTACCGCCAGAGGCACCTGGCAGTTCCCCACGCCGGGATTAAGACTCGGGCCGGTGCGCTCGGAGACGCAGGCGAGCGCAACGCTCAGGCACGCCACTAGCAGCAGACGCAAAGCATTCATTGATCACCTCACCACGACCACACCCTTCATGAACGGGTGCGGCGTGCAATGGTAGGAGTAGTCGCCGGCGCGCTCGAACGTGCGGCGCCAGGTGGCACCGGGCTCGATGGGCCCCGAGTCCCAGGAGCCGTCGTCGGCCGTGACCGTATGGAGCACCTGGTCGTGATTGGTCCACGCGATCGTATTCCCGGCACTCACCGCGATCCGGTTTGGCCCAAACGCCATCGCGCGGATCTCGGCGGGCGTGACGTTGGCCGTGTCCGCACTCACTACGCCGTTGCCCGCCGTTGAACGCCGTTGTCCCGCGTAGCGGGCCAGCGTAATCGGAATCGTGAACTCGAATCCGCCGCGGACCTGGTCGATGCCCCGGGACAGACCCTGCAGCGTCGCGGTGTTCGTGTTGGTCACCTGGAGGGACAGCGTGTGCGGGGAGTAGGGGATCGCCAGCTGCAGCGCCGCGCCCCACGCGACTTCCTCTCCCACCTCGCGGTCGAACAGCGTCGCCACATCTCCCGCCAGGGCGATCGATTGCGTCAGCCGGAGAACGGCACCGCCGCCGGCCACGATCCGTAGCTCGTCATCGTTGTAGCCGTTCGACAAGACGCGGCCGACGGCGAGCAGCCGCAGTCGCCCCGCCTCGGCGCCGAGCGTCAGCTCGCCATCGACGCTTTGCGCCGCCTGGTTGTAGCCCAGCTGCGCGGCGAGGTCGAGCGGCCCGGTTGTCCCGGCGAGGCGAGCGAACGCTTCCCATTCATTGGGAAACGCGGGCGCCACATCGGACGATGTCGCGTAGGTGGTGCCGAGAGAGAGGAAGGAGCCGAGCGGGTAGGAGAGAACAAACGTGGGGGAATTCGTGACCTTGCGCAGCGGAGCGTCGCTGACGCCGAATCGGTGCAGAAAGTTGAATTGCAGCGTGCCCGGAGCGCCCAGCCAGCCGCCCGACAGATTCGGGGGCCGCTCCAGCACAGACTGCGCCGCCGCTACATCGAATAGCCCGCCAAGAGCCAGGAGTGCAGCGACACCGGCAACTGCGAGCTGACGGAATTGCACCATGCAGTACGCCTCCTCATAGATGGGCTGCCGCCTCGAGGCGGCGCAGCGCCGCCTCTTTCCCGATCACTGCCAGTAGCTCGTTCACTGGTTCCGACACCGTTCCCCCGGTCAAGGCGATGCGAATCGGTTGAAAGATCTTCCCTGCCGGGACGTTGTGCTGCTGTGCAACGTTGCGCAACACCTGCTCGAGGCTGGCGGGCGTCCAATCGGACTGTTGCAGCGCCACGACAGTGGCGGCCAGCGCCGCTCGATAGGCGGTGGGATCCTTGGCGATCTCCTTCGTCGCCTTCTCGTCCCGGGCGAGGAACTTTTCGTCCAACCGCACCGCCACCTGGCGCGCGATGTCGAGCGTCGTGCGGGAGCGCGTCTTCACGGCCGTAATCGCCGCGAGCACCCGGTCCTTGCCGCCGTCGAGTCCCAGCTCGGCCAGATGCGGCCGCACCAGCTCGTACAGCTCGTCGGCCGACCGGGTCGAGAGGTACTGGCCGTTCATCCACTCGAGCTTGGTCGTGTCGAAGACCGCCGGTTTCTTGAGAATCCCCTCGAGCGAAAAAAGCGAGCGCAGCTCTTCCATCGTCAGGATCTCGCGGTCGCCGCCGGGGCTCCAGCCGAGCAACGCCAGGAAGTTGCGCATCGCATCGGGGAGGATGCCGCGATGCTCGTAGTCGCCGATCGCGACCGAACCGGTGCGTTTGGAAAGCTTCTTCCCGTCGGACCCATGGATCATCGGCACATGGCCGAAGACGGGGAGGGGCGCGCCGAGCGCGCGGTACACGGCGAGCTGCTTGGGGGTGTTGGAGATGTGGTCGTCGCCGCGGATGACGTGCGTGATCTGCATATCGATGTCGTCCACGACGACGGCAAAGTTGTAGAGCGGTGAGCGGTCGGAGCGCAGGATCACGAAGTCCCGGATGTCCTCGCCCTTGAAGCTGATGCGCCCGTGCACCGCGTCGTCCCAGGCGATCTCGCCCGGGGGCACGCGCAGCCGGATCGCGTCCTCCTCCATGTACGCCTTGCCCTGCTTGAGCAGGTCGTCGGCGACCTGCTGGTGCCGTTTCAGTCGAGCGCCCTGGAAGATCGGCTTCTCGTCCCAGTCGAGGCCGAGCCATTTCAGGCCGTCGAGGATGACCTGGGTGTGCTCGTCGGTGGAGCGGGCCTTGTCGGTATCCTCGATGCGCAGCAGAAACTGGCCGCCCTCGCGACGGGCGAAGAGCCAGTTGAAGAGGGCGGTGCGGGCGCCGCCCACATGGAGATAGCCCGTCGGAGACGGGGCGAAGCGGACGCGAACAGTCATGGGGAACGGAGGAGGGGGGATTCGAACCCCCGATAGGGTTTTAAAGCCCTATAACGGTTTAGCAAACCGCCGCCTTCAGCCACTCGGCCACCCCTCCCTACATTGCAGCGGCGTAACTTAGCGGCCCCCGTTGGACTTGGGTACCCTTCGATGATTATCACCGTTGTGGCCTCGATTCCGATAGGTGGCGATCCGGCACGATCCGCTCCGCGAACGAGGTCGGCACGCGGCAGTCGGGGGTGCTCGGTTCCCCCGCGCGGTAGGCCATCGCCGACTCCGCCGGACCGCAAACGTGATCATACTCACCTCCAAAGCGTCGAGAACACGGCACGTTTCGACGATGGCCATGGAGGGAGGCAGCCGGATGGAGACGTCGTTACGCCTATTGCTGGTGGAAGACTCCGCGTCTGACGCGGAGCTGTTGGTGCGCGAGCTGAAGCGCGCCGGCTACGACGTCGCCCATGAGTGCGTAGACACCGCCCCCGCCTTCCAAGCGGCCCTCGACCGGCAGCCGTGGGATGTCGTCATCGGTGACCACAGCATGCCGCAATTCAGCGGCATGGCCGCGCTCCTCATGATCCGGGACCGCGGTCTCGACATTCCCTTCATTTCCGTCTCCGGCACCATCACCGAAGAGATGGCGGTGGCGGCGATGCGCGCCGGCGCCAGGGATTACGTCACCAAAGGCCAGCTCGCGCGGCTCGTCCCCGCGATCGAGCGTGAATTGCGCGAAGCAACGGCGCGTGCAGCGCTGCGCAAGACCGAGGCGAGCTATGCGACCCTCGTCGAATACGCGCCCATCGGCATCTATCGCTCGCACCCCAATGGGCGATTTCTTTCGGTGAACGCCGCGTTGGTGCGGATGCTTGGCTACGGCTCCGCGGCCGAGGTGCGCGAGCTCGACATGGCGCGGGATGTCTACGCCGATGCCGCCGAACGCCGGCGCCTCCTGGATCGCGACACGTATACCGACCGGCAATACGACGACGTCGAAGCGGTCTGGAAACGCAAAGACGGGCGCCTGCTGACCGTCCAGCTCAGCGTGCGAGCCGTGCGCAGCGCTCCCGGGCGCGTCGAATTCTACGAGACGTTCGTCCGCGATGTGACCGACCAGCGCCGACTGCAACAGCAACTCCTGCAATCACAAAAAATGGAAGCCATCGGCCGATTGGCGGGCGGAATCGCGCACGATTTCAACAACCTGCTGACCGTGATCACGAGCTACAGCGGGCTCCTGCTCGAAGACCTGCCGGCGGGTGATCCCCGCCGGGACGATCTCGATCAGGTCCGCAAGGCCGCCGAGGCCGCCGCGTCGCTCACGCGGCAGCTTTTGGCCTTCAGCCGCCAGCAGGTGCTCGAGCCGCGCGTCATCAGCATCAACGACGTCGTGGAGAATCTCCAGAAGATGCTCCAGCGCGTCATCGGCGAGGACGTCGAACTGGCTACCGTCCTCGCCCCCGATCTCCACGCGGTGAGAGCCGACGTGGGCCAGCTCGAACAGGTGCTGATGAATCTGGCGGTGAACGCGCGAGACGCGATGCCCGAGGGCGGCAGACTCACGATCGAAACGGCCAACGTGGACCACCATCCCGAAGCCGCGGGACAGTTCGTGATGCTTGCCGTCACCGACACGGGCAGCGGAATGGACGAAGCCACGAAGGCGAGGATTTTCGAGCCGTTCTTTACGACCAAGGAAGCCGGCAAAGGCACCGGGCTGGGGCTCGCCACGGTGTATGCGATCGTCAAACAAGCCGACGGGCTGGTGTGGGTCTACTCGGAGCTCGGCCACGGGACCAGCCTCAAGATCTACCTGCCGCGCGTGAACGCGGTGGCCGAAGCCTTGTCATCCGCGGCAGCGACGCCCGTGCCGCGCGGGACCGAAACCGTCCTGCTCGTCGAGGACTCGGCGGCGGTCCGCGCGGTCGGCAAGCACGTGCTCGAGCGCCAAGGGTACACCGTGCTCGAGGCGCCGAACGGCGAGGCCGCCCTGCATTTGGCCGGGCGACATCCAGGCCCGATTCACCTCCTCCTGACGGACGTTGTGCTCCCCCGGCTCAACGGCCGCCAGCTCGCCGAGCGGATCGCGGCGAGCCGTCCCGATACGCGCGTGCTCTATACATCGGGCTATACCGATGACTCCGTGGTCCGCCACGGCATCCTGGAGGGCGGGGTCGCGTACCTCCAGAAGCCGTTTTCCCCGGACAGGCTCGCGCGCAAGGTGCGGGAAGTGCTCGATGCCGTCTCCGCTCCGAAGGCGTGACGAGTACTGGCGTTCATCGATGACGATCGACTTGGCGCGCCAGCTTGGCCAACTGCTGCCGCGCCATGCCGAGACTGGCCCGGTCACGGTCCAGGACGAGATGGACGAAG
>JAUYMC010000326.1 GCA_030699545.1 Gemmatimonadales bacterium
GCCCGAGCTGTTCGCGCTCGAGTCGCATCCCACGGTGCACCATCTCGTGTCGACGGTGGCGGGGACGCTGGCGGACGGCTACGACGCCTTCGACGTGATTCGCGCGGCGTTCCCGGGCGGCTCGATCACCGGAGCGCCCAAGATCCGCGCCATGCAGATCATCGCCGAGCTCGAGCCGGACCGGCGCGGCGTGTACTGCGGCGCGATCGGCTACATCTCCGTCACGGGAGCGATGGATCTCAACATCCCGATTCGGACGGTCGAGCTGCGTGCGGGGGTCGCGACCTTTCACGCGGGCGCCGGGATCGTGTGGGATTCCGACCCTTCGGCCGAGTACGACGAAACGCTGGCCAAGGCGCGCACCCTGCGCGAGGCGCTTACTTCCCCACGCAAAACGCGGAAAAGACGCGGTCCAGCACGTCGTCCGGCGTAACGGCTCCGATCAAAGCGTCGAGGGCGGTGACGGCGGCGCGCAGATGCGTCGCCGCGGCGGCGGAATCGACGCCGCCGGTTCGCGCCGCCTGGAACGCATCGAGCTCCGCCAGTGCGCGCTCGAGCGCCAGGCGATGCCGCGCCCGCGTCACGACCGGCTCCACGTCGCCCAGCGCGACGAGCCGGCCGAAGGCGACGGCGGCGAGCCGGCGCTTGAGCTCGGCGAGACCGGCACCGGTGACGGCGGACACGCCGGTGCCCGTGAGATCGGCCTTGGTACGGACGACCACGACCGGCGCCTGCACCTGAGCGAGAAACTCGTCGCGTGACGGCTCGTCCCGCTCTTCGCAGAACAGCACCAGATCGGCGGCGGCCAGATACTTCCTGCTCACCTCGATGCCGAGTCGCTCGATTCGCTCGTCCGCATCGCGCAGGCCCGCGGTGTCGACGAGCCGGAACGGGAATCCCTCGATCACGGCGTGGGCCTCGATCGCGTCGCGGGTGGTCCCGGGGATCTCCGTCACGATGGCGCGCTCCGTGCCGAGCAGCGCGTTGAACAGCGACGACTTGCCGGCGTTGGGCGGGCCCGCGATGACGAGCAGCGCCCCTTCGCGCAGCCGCTCCCCTTCCGGGGCAGTCCGCAGCAAGTCGGCGACGCGGCCCCGCACCGCGGACCACGCCGCGCGTACGCGTTCGGGGCTCACCGGGCCCTCGTCTTCCTCCGGAAAGTCGATGTCGTAGGCGATCAGGGCTTCGAGCTCCAGGATTTCCGTCCGCAGCGCCGCCAGGCGTTCCGAGAGCCCGCGATCGAGCTGGTGCAGCGCGCGGCGCCGCTGCGCCGGCGAGCCGGCATCGATCAGGTCCGCGGTCGCCTCGGCCTGGAGCAGATCCATCTTGCCGTTGAGGACGGCGCGGCGGGTGAATTCTCCGGGCTCCGCCGGGCGCGCGCCCGCGGCCACGAGCGCCGCCACCGCGGCGGCGGGCGTCGTGAGCCCGCCATGGGTCGAGATCTCGACCACGTCCTCGCCGGTGTAGGAGTGCGGTGCGGCATAGCAGACCGCGAGCACGTCGTCGATCGGCTCGGCGCTGCCGGGGTGGGAGAGGCGCGCGCGGAAGACGGTGCGGGGGGGATCGGGATGAAACGGCTCGAGACAGCGTGCCGCGAGGAGCAAGGCGCCCGTGCCCGAGAGACGAATCAGGGCGAGTGCGGCGCGCCCCGGAGGGGTCGCCAGCGCGACGATCGGGTCGGAGAGCAGCTAGGGTTTCGCCGCCGCTTTCGCCACGGGCGCCTCGCGCAGGCGGCGCTTCGCGATCAGATACTGCTGCGGGATGCTGAAGACGTTCTGCGCCGCGTAGTACAGGTTCAGTCCCGAGGCAAAGTTCAGGAACAACACCGTCATGAAGATGGGCATGAAGTAGAGCATCATCTTCATCTGCGGGTTGGGCGGTACGCCGATCTGCCCGACTTTGGACAGGCCGTACATCGACAGCCCCATGAGAATGGGGATGATGTAATACGGATCGGCCCGCGACAGGTCGGGGAGCCAGAGGAAGGGGACGCCGCGGAATTCGATCGTATTCGCGAACACGAAGAACAGCGCGAGCAGAATCGGCATCGGCAGCAGCATGGGGAGGCAGCCGCCGAAGGGATTGACCTTGTGCTCCTTGTAGATGCGCAGCATCTCGCGCTGCAGCCGTTCCGGCTCCCCCTTGTAGCGGTCCTGGACTTCCTTGATGAGCGGCGCCACCGCCTGCATCCGGATGCCCGACTCCATCGCCTTCTGGTTCAGCGGCCAGAGCAGCACGCGTACGACGACGCCGAACAGGATCAGCACCCAGCCGTACGCGAGGTTCAGCCGCTCGTGCATCCACAGCAGGATGTTCACGACAAACACCGACACCGGCTGAATGATGGGGCGGAAGATCCAGCCGTAGGGATTGGCGTCGTCGAGACTGTGGCCGACGCGTGACAGGTGCCGGTACTCGAGCGGCCCCGCGTAGAACTGGTAGGTGAACCCGCCGGCCGCCGGCACCGGCATCGTGAGCGTGATGTCGGCGCGGGTCGCCGCCTTGCCGCTGCGCGGCGCGCCCACCGCGATCGCGCCGCCGAATTGCGGCTGGCCGGCTTCGAGCGCGAGCGCGGCCGCGAGGAAGTACTTCGACTTGATGCCGACCCATTCGAACGGCCCCTCGAGCACTTCACGCTCGCCCGGGTCGAGCGATGAGAAGTCGGTGCGCTCGGTTTTCGACGCCTTGGTCACGAGCGAGAAGTGCCGGTAGTCGTCCATCGAATCGGATTCGACGGAGTGCAACCCGTCCGCGAGGTCGATCAGCAGCGTGGCGCCGGTGGCGCCCAGGCCGGCGACCATGCCGCGCACGGTGAAGCGATACTCGTCGGCGACGACGTGATACTCGATCGCGATCCGCGTCCCGCCGCGCTCCGCCTCGAAGCGCAGGGTGGCGGGTTCGCCCGACGCGAGCAGCGTCGTCTCGCTGGGTCGGAAGTCCCAGTCATCGACGACCACGGTGTCACGACCGCCGGCCGACACCAGCCGGTGTCCGAGGAAGGCGTCTCCCGGCGGCACGAGCTGCACCGGCTGACCCGAATCCGCGCTGGCAAGCGATTGGTATTCCAGCAGTTCGGCGGAGACGAGGCGCGCGCCGCGGGTGCTGAAGCCGAGCCGGTACAGCGGCGAGGTCACCCAGGCGGTCTCGGCGGGCTGGACTGCCGACGGCCGGACGGCCGGACGGTCGGACGGTCGCGGCGCTGGCGGGACCGCCTGGATCACGGAATCGGGCGCCGGGGCCGCCTGGCCATCCGGCCGTCCGGCCGTCGGTTTCGGCGGCCAGAGAATATTCGGCGCGATCGCGACGATGATCATCAAGACCACCGCGAGGATGACGCGTCGCTCCATCAGCGCTTACGGGACCGGATCATAGCCGCCCGCATGGAAGGGATGACACTTCAGGATCCGCCGGATGCCGAGCCAGGCGCCTTTGAGCGCACCGTAGCGTTCGACTGCTTCGTACGTGTAGCGCGAGCACGAAGGTTCGAAGCGACACTGCGTGAACACCAGATGCGACAGCGTGAGCTGGTATCCGCGGATCAGCGCCATCACCGCCAGGCGCGGGACTCGGTGCAGCGTCACGTCAGCGTCTTCGTCGCGTCCGTCAATTCGGCGCGCAGGACGGCAAACGAGGCGGCATAGGCGGAGCGTCGGGGCCGAATCACGAGGTCAACGGCTGGCAGCTGGCGCAGGATGTCTCGTCTCACGATCTCTCGCAGGCGGCGGCGCAGGCGGTTGCGCGCAACAGCGGTCGATCCGTAGCGCGGCACGATGAGGCCGGTGCGCGTGTGACCCGTGGGATTGTGACGCCAGGCCAGTTCGAGGTGCGAGGTGCGCCGGCGGCGGCCTGCTTCCCAGCAGGTGGTCAGCTCCGAGCCGCTCGTGATGCGGGCGCGGCGCGGATACCGCTCGTTCGTTACCGGCTCCGGTGTTTGGACGGGAGGCGAACGGTAAGACCCTTGCGACCCTTCTTGCGGCGGCGCGAGAGTGTGGCGCGTCCCCATTTCGTTTTCATCCGCGCGCGAAACCCATGCTTATTGATGCGCCGCCGGTTGCGCGGCCGATACGTCGGACCCATAGATTCCTCAGTGTAAGGCCGGGAAAATTACCCCGGCGTTGACGCGCCGGTCAAGGTTGACTTTTCCACATCGGCCCCGTACTTTCGGGCCGCCCTTGCTGGACGTCCTTCCTTTTCTGAAATCGCAATGGAGCAGTCAGCCAAAGAAGCGTGGAAGCGCCTGCTGGAAGAGGCGCGGCGTGAACTTCCCGATGCGACGGTGCGGACCTGGCTCGAGCCAGCCGAGCCGATCGCGTTGGATGACGGGCGCCTGATTCTCGGCGCGCCCGATCAATTTGCCGTGGAGTGGAACGAGTCGAAGCATGCGGGCGTCCTGGCGCGCGCGGCCGAGCGCGTGCTCGGTCGGCCCACGACGGTCGTCTTCCGCGTGCAGGAAGATCGGCAACGCCGCCCGCAAATGGACTTCTTCGTCGCGCCGCGCGAGACCGCGGCGAGCGCGGCCACCGCCGTCGCCACGACGCCGCTGAACGAGCGGTACACCTTCCAGACGTTCGTCATCGGCAAATCGAACGAGCTCGCCGCCGCCGCCGCGCACGCGGTCGCGGAAGCGCCGGGGAAGACGTACAACCCGCTCTTCATCTACGGCGCGACGGGCCTCGGCAAGACGCATCTGATGCAGGCGATCGCGCACGCGGTGCTGCAGCGCAACCCCGAGACCCGGCTCCAGTATTTCGGCGCCGAGCAGTTCATCAACGACGTGATCGAATCGATTCACGCGCGGACGATGTCGGAATTCCGGCGCCGCTACCGCAACGACGTGGACCTCCTCCTGGTCGACGACGTCCATTTCCTGGAAGGCAAGGAAATGACGCAGGAGGAGTTCTTTCACACGTTCAACGCGCTGTTCGAGGCGCACAAGCAGATCGTGCTCACCTCCGACCGGCCGCCCAAGGAAATCCCCGGGCTCGAAGACCGGCTGATCTCCCGCTTCGAGTGGGGCATGGTCGCCGACATCGGGCATCCCGATCTCGAGCACCGCATCGCGATCCTGCGCAAGAAGGCCGAGCAGGACCATCTCGAGCTGACCATTCCCGACGACGTGCTGCGCTTCATCGCGGAGCACATCCGCTCGAGCGTGCGCGAGCTCGAAGGCTGCATCATCAAGCTGCTGCTGTTCGCATCGCTCAAGAACCGTGAAGTGACGATCGAGTTGGCGCGCGAGGCGCTGTCGGACAAGATCCGCCAGGGCGAAGAGGGCGCCGGCTACGGCAACCAATCCACCCCCAGCATCGACCGCGTCCAGGAAGTCGTCGCGCGCCGCTGGGGCGTCACGCCCGAGGGGCTGCGCTCCAAGGCCCGCACTAAGACGCTCACCGTTCCGCGCCAGGTGGCCATGTACTTGGCGCGCGACATGCTGCAAATGCAGCTCGTCGAGATCGGACAGGCGTTCGGCGGCCGC
The DNA here is from genome assembly GCA_030699545.1 of Gemmatimonadales bacterium. Taxonomy (GTDB): domain Bacteria; phylum Gemmatimonadota; class Gemmatimonadetes; order Gemmatimonadales; family GWC2-71-9; genus 20CM-2-65-7. The sequence goes on from JAUYMC010000326.1 coordinate 5,477, forward strand.
GACCACTCCACGGTGATCCACAGCGTGGACAAGGTCGAGCGCCAGATGATGCGCGACCGGACGTTCAAGGAACGGGTCGAAATGGCCCGGCAGGAGTTGTCCGCATTGTAGCGCACACCCGGCGTGGGAAACGCCGTGGAATGTGGGTTGTGGGGAACGTCGGGACGCCTATCCGCATAGCGCCAACAATGCCCACAGCACGCCAACAGCGGGGAATGTGCCCAGGTCATGGCAGTGTTGCGCTTTAGCGAAACTGCCCACATATCCCCGATGCCTACTACTACTACTAGTATTTCTATATAGGGAAGCAGTAGTACTACTTTCCCCCATTTTGATTGGGAGATCACAGCGGCCGTATGAAGTTCACGATCACGCGGGAACAACTGCAGGAGGGCCTGGCCGGCGTGGCGGCGGCAATCCCCGCCAAAACGACGCTGCCGGTTCTCGCGAACGTCCTGCTGGAAGCCACCAAGCAGGGCATCCGGCTCTCCGGCACGGACCTCGACATTGCGGTGAGCACGACGGTGCCGGCGGAGGTCGATGCCGACGGCGCGGTCACGCTCCCCGCCAAGAAGCTCGTGGATATCGCGCGCGAGCTGCCCCCGGGGCCGGTGCGCGTGACGGCAGCGGGCGAGGCCCGTGTCTCGATCGAGTCCGGCCGCTCCAAGTTCAAGCTGCTCGGACTGCCGCGGGAAGAATTCCCCTCCTTCCCCGCCGTGAAGTTCGACAAGGCGTGGAAGGCCGCGGCGGGTGTCGTGCATCAGCTCGTGAGCCATGTCGCCTTCGCCGCCTCGACGGAGGAAAGCCGTCCGATTCTGAACGGCGTGTTGTGGGAGCTGCGGCCCGACCGCATGCGCATGGTCGCCACGAACGGCCACCGGCTCGCCAAGATGGACGTCCCCGCGACCGGCGGATCCACCGCCGATCTCATCGTGCCGCCCAAGGCGTTGGAGCAGATCCGCCGCCTCTACGCCGCGGACTCCGAGATCGAGCTCGCCAAGAGCGACAACCACATCGGCTTCCGCGCCGGCGGGACGCTGGTGTTCTCCCGCCTCATCGAGGGTCCGTATCCCAACTACGAGCAGGTGATTCCGCGGGAGAACGACAAGTCGGCGACGGTCGACAAGGCCGCGATGGCCGCCGCGCTGCGCCGGATGAGCGTAGTGGCGAGCGATCAGACGCACCGTATTCGCCTCGCGTTCTCGGGCGGCGCGGTGAAGTTCTCCGTGCAGACCCCCGACCTGGGGGAGGCGCAGGACGAGCTGGCGGTGACCTACGAAGGCGAGCCGCTCGAAATCGGATTCAACGCGATGTATCTGCTGGAGATCCTGAAGTACATGCCGACCGACGAAGTGCGCTTCACGTTCAAGGCGCCCGAGCGCGCCTCGACGATCGAGCCGGTCGGATGGAACGATCCCGCCTCCTACATGGCGCTCGTCATGCCGCTACGGCTGGTGGATTAGCGGGATCTCCGGCAGCTCGAAGGGCGGGATCTCCGGCACCTCGAGCGGCTCCTCGTCTTCCACGGCGCGCGGCACCGCCGCCCGTCCACCGAAATGGCGCGCGAGAATCAGGGACCGCCGGGCCAGCATCCGGCCCGGCCGGTAGGCCGGATTCGAGGAGCGCGGGTGCGGCAGCGTCGCGGCGAGCGCGGCAGCCTGCTCCGCCGAGAGACGGTCCGGTGTGACCCCGTAATACGCGGCGCTCGCCGCCGCCGCCCCCCACACCCCCGGTCCCCACTCCGCCACACCCAGATACAGCTCCATGATCCGGTCCTTCGGCAGCGCGAGCTCGAGCCGCGCCGCGGTCGCCGCCTCTTTCAGCTTGCGCAATGGATTGCGAGACGGGGAGAGGTAGAGATTCTTCGCCAGCTGTTGGGTGATCGTGCTCGCGCCACGTCCGCTTCCGTCGGCCAGCGCTTCGCGCAGCTCGATGACGTCGATGCCGTGATGCGTGCGGAAGCGCGAATCCTCGGCGATGATCACCATGCGCTCGAGGACGGCGGGCTGGCGGGCCGACGGACGGGCGGGCCGTCGCCTCACGCAATCGTCGCGCTCGCGCATCATCGCGGTGCAGCGCGGCTCGTGCGTGCGCCACCACACGGGCGGCGGCCACACCGCGCCGAGCCACGCGGCGACGACCGCCGCGCTCCCTAGCAGAACACGTCGGGCGGTCCTACCTTTCGCCGCCGCCATGGATATCGAAGCCCTCCAACGACGCCTGCAAGAGGCGTTGGGTCAGGAATTTACCGTCGGCGCGCCGCTCGGACAGGGCGGGTTCGCCGCCGTGTTCCGCGCGCGCGACCATTCACTCAATCGCGACGTCGCGGTGAAAGTGCTGGATGTGGAGCTCGCCCCCTCCGCCGGGCTCGCCGAGCGCTTCATCCGCGAGGCCCAGACGATCGCGCGGCTCGAGCATCCGCACATCGTCCCCATCTACAAGGTCGGCCGGCGCGAGGAAGTCCTCTACATCATCATGCGCTGCATCGACGGCCCGTCGCTGCGGCAGCTGCTCGGCACGCACCAGCGGCTCTCGGTGGGCGACGCCGCGCGCATCGCGCGCCAGGTGGCCGACGCGCTCGCGTATGCGCACAGCCACGACATCGTCCATCGCGACGTGAAGCCCGACAACATCCTGCTGCAGAGCACGGGGCACGTCCTCGTGACCGACTTCGGCATCGCCAAGGCGGCGCAGGCGGCGACCGCCGCGCAGCTCACCACCGAAGGAATGATCATCGGCACGCCCCAGTTCATGAGCCCCGAGCAGGCGTCGGGCGACACGGTGGACGGCCGCTCCGACATCTATTCGCTCGGGATCGTGCTCTATCAGATGCTCACCGGGAGTCCGCCGTTCGACGGCAACTCCTCCGCCTCGATTCTCGCCAAGCAGCTCACCCAGACGCCCGATCCGATCCGCCGCATCCGGCCGGACGTCGGCGACGAGCTGGCGTTCGTGCTCGACCGCATGCTCGAGAAAGACCCCGCCCGGCGGTTCCAGACCGCCGCGGAAGTGAGCCGGGCCCTGATCGACGCCCTCCCCACCGCGGCGCGCAATCGCGTCCGCATCCCGCTGCGGCGGCGGCTGAAGTCGATGATGTTCAAGTCGCTGGTTGGCCTGGCGGTGGCGGGATGCCTGGCGTTCGTCGCCTTCGTGGCCGGCGCGGCCGTCGTCGCCTATACCGTCTTCAGCCGGGCGCCGCGCGTCGCCGCCCACGCCCCCCTGCCCGACAGCCTGGAGCGGATCCTCCGAAACCGCCGCGCCCTCCTCACCGGCGATCCGGCGCTGTACGCCTACCAGCCCGGCGGACAGGAAGATTCGACGCTGCTCCTCGTCACGCGGCGGCGCGTTGTGGTCGTCAATCCCCATCAACTGCGGTCGTATCCGCGCGACAGCGTGCGCGGGGGAGTGAAGCTGGAGCTGCGGGGGGGAGTGGTGTTCCTGCTCGTGCTGCAGCGGCTTGGCGCGACCGCGCGCGATACCGTCTACCGGCGCCTCTCCTTCCGCGACGCCGTGGAGCTCACCCCTCAGCTCGAGCGCTTCGTCAGCGACGGGGGTGAGGACGGAGATCTCCGCGTGCGCGTGCGAGAAACCGGCCCGGTCCGCATCGAGCGCAACCGCCGTCCCTAGCGGCGCGTCAGCGGCTTGCGCGTCGCCACGCCGTACATGCTGGCGGCTTCGATGCCCGAGACATCGCCCGGGGTGGTCGCGATGACGCCCACCCGGTCCCGCCCCCCGATCGATATCCCGAAGGCAAAGGCGCCGCGTCGCAGCCCGCCGTCGGTATCGAGTCGGGCGATGACTTCGAGCGGCCACCGGCCCCCCCCTAGCCCGGCGCGCCACGCGAGCCCGAAGGCATAGGCCGCCACCGAGTCGGTCGTCGCGAGGGCGTGGGCGGAGAGCGCGACGCCCCCGAGGGGCCGGAGGGTGACTCCCGGGATCATGGTGAGCGGCAGCTCGACGCCGCGCACATCGGGCTGGCCGATGTGCGCCACCACGGCGCCTACCGTGACGCTCGACCGCCAAAGGTAGGTGACGCCGAGGTCCCAGCCTGTCGCTTTCGCACCGCTGCCGCGGTAGTGCGCAATGGCGGCGCCGGCGGCGAGGGCTTCCGCCGCACCGGCGAGGCCGATGCGGTAGGTGTGGCCGCGCTCCCCACTGTCGAACTGGTCACGCTGATACGCGAATGCGAGACCACGGGCGTTGAAGCCCGCGTTCAGCTGCTCGAGCCGGCCGCGAGCCCCAGGTTGGGAGACCGAGACTTCGGCGTAGACCGACGCCTCTCGCAGCACGCCGAGGCCGGCAGGATTGACCCAGATGGCCCGGGCGTCGCGCACATCCGTCGGATGAAGGTAGGTCGCGGCGCGGTTGGGCGCGACCTGCGCGGCCGGCCGGTCGGACGGCCAGACGGCCGCCAACACTCCCAGCAGCCACCTGCAGACCGTGAGGCCGTCCGCCCGTCCGGCCATCTACGGCAGCACCGTCACCGTCGACCGCGATACCTGGCGTACCGGCACGGTGGTGGCTTGCACCGGCAGATTGATCTGGATGTTGGAGCTGTCACGCGCCTCGCCGCCCAGATAGCGGCCGTCGGCCGCGAGGAACTGGGTGCGCGTCTGGACGCCGGTGCCGGAAACCTCCATGAGCTGGCCGCCCTGCTCTCCCGCCCCGATCACCGTGTAGTGGGACGTCACGTCGAGCCGCAACGCCCGCGCGGCGCCGCGTTGCTCCCACGCCGTCGCGCGAGACTGAATGGCGGACCGCGTGGTGACTTCCACGAGCGTGCGATCGGTCGTGGAGATGGTGTCGGTCCACTCCGCGCCCAAGGTCAATCCGCCGCTGGGGATTCGCGGGAAAAAGTTCTGGAACGATCCGATCACCTGGGCGAACGTGCGGGCCAGCGCCGTATCGGACGCCACGGCGTCGCGGAACTCGCCGGTGGGTGCGAGCCGGCCGCGCAACGCGAGCCCGCGCACCGCCGAGAGATTGATCGTCGCCGGGAGCACGGTCCCCGAATCGGCCACGATCGAGTCGATCGTGAGCGTGACGGGATACCCCACGCTGTCGGCCGGGCCGACGATGGTCACCGCGATGTAGCCGCTGATGCCGCGGTCGACGGTCGACGTCTGGCCCTGGAATTCCTGCTCCACATGAATCTGCTGGTGCACGTGGTAGCGGAGCGCACTCGGCCCGAACCGCACCGCTTCGCTCGGATGGGCGGGGGCGGCGGGCGGTTCCGGCGGAGGGACAACGCCTTCCGGCGCCGGGGGGGGGGCGGGCTGCCCGGCCGGCGTGCGCGAGGAGCAGGCGATGCCGGCCAAGAGGGTCGCCGCGGCGACGGAAACGCGAAGCAACATGGTCAGGACATCCTTGCGGTCAGGGGGTAGAGTCGGCGCGGTCGGCGCGGTCGGCGCGGTCATTTCTGGTGCGGCCGAAGACCGCCACCATCTCGGGACCGTCGCTCGACACGCGGAGCAGCTTCCAGCCGCGGCGGCGCATGTCGTTGCGCCAGCTCAGCAGCTTCTCCCATTCCGCGGCGGTCGTCCGGAATACGCGCAGGTCGGCGACCTCCTCCCAATGGGCGGGATAGGGCCGGGCCCCACCGCTCGCCGTCGATGGCGCGGGAGGTTTGGTCATCGGGAGGCGGGAAATGGTGGGACCATAAGCCGAGTTCTGTTACTCGCTGGTGCGAGCAGATGGTCATCTCTCTGGGATGGCTGTCGCCAGCCACCTCGTGCGGCCTACCCGCAGCTCGAACGACCCGGGCCGGGTCTCGCTGCTTACTTGGCCTTGCTCCGACCGGGGGTTACCGTGCCGCGCCTGTTGCCAGGCGCGCGGTGGGCTCTTACCCCACCGTTTCACCCTTACCCTTTGGATCAAGGGCGGTCTGTTCTCTGTGGCCCTATCCGTCGCCTTGCGGCGCCCAGGCGTTACCTGGCGGTCTGCCCTGCGGAGCTCGGACTTTCCTCGAAGCGCCCACCAACCGGCGCTCCGCGACCATCGGCCCCACCCATTTCCTGCCGCTGGTAAAACTACCGGCCCGCGGGGGCGTCCGGCAAGCCTTACTTGACGAAGCGCCGGATCAGGCGGCCCACCGTGTCGGCACCCGCGGCGGGTAGCCAGAAGCCGTCGTGCTCGGTGAACACCAGTGGCCGCAGCCGCTGCCAGTCGGCGCTGGCGGTTCCGCGCGGCACCACACGCACCGCGGACACGGCGAAAATGCCGCGATCCCCGTAACTCCGCAGCAGCGCGCTCACCTCGCGCTCCGCGGTCCAGAGATACAGCGGCACCTCCGGCGTCGCGAACCCGCGCATGATGCCGAGCGAGAACCAATCGAGCGGCGCGCGGTCGGCACGCACCGCGAAGCGGAGGTCGGGATGGATCCGGCGCAGCTCGGCGCGCAGCGTCGCGGCGCGCGCGCTCACGGCCGCCTCGAGCGCGCCGTAATACCCGTCCAGCAGTCCGCGCTGCAGCAAGGTGTCGTATCGCGCGACCGGCGGCAGTGCGGCGAGCCGGCTGCGCTCGAGCGAATCCAGCTCCAGGCCCGCCAATCCCTCGCGCCAATCGGCCTCGCAGAATCCCATCACGGCATAGCGATCCGCCGCGGGCTGGAGATCGAGCGCGATGCCGGTGATGACGTCGCCGCGCGCCCCGCCGAGCCGCGCCAGCGCCCGCAACACCGGCCGCAAGGCGCCGCGCCAAAACAGCGAGTCGAGTCCGCACGGCAAGGCGGCGAGCTCGCCATGCCGGTCGACTTCGTCCGCAACCGTCACGGGCTCCATGTCCGCGGCGGTCCGAAACCGGCGGCGGACCTGCGACACCGCGAGCTCGACCGGCAGGTCGTCGAACCGGATCGCCGGGAACCACCGGAAGCTCGTGGTCTGCATGCGCGCCGCGAACGTCTGCCACGGCGTCCGCGGGCCGCTCCGGGTCATGGGGGGGAGCGATTCCGCCAGCGCCTCGAGCGGCACCTCGGTCGCCAGCGCATTGAGGGCGGCACCGTCGGCGAATCGGAGCACTGAGTCGACGCGGCTCGGGCGCGGCGGGATATCGGTCCACAACACGCGCATCCCTTGCCGGCTGATCCACGTCGGCATCGAGCGGGGCTCGGGCGGGGGGCCCTGGGGCCGCCGCAGCGGCAGTGAGACGACGACGGCGCGCGTGGGTGGGGCGCCCGGCGGGGGATCGGCGGCGACGCGGCGCGGCGCG
>JAUYMC010000329.1 GCA_030699545.1 Gemmatimonadales bacterium
TGCGCCGCGAGCAGGCCGACTCCCTCTTCTCCGCGTGTGAGATTCATGGCTTCGCATGGCGGCGGGCGCCGGGCATCCTCGAGCCGGTGAACTACAACCCGGTTCGTCGACCGATGCGGCAGGATCTGAAAGAGGCGATACTCCAGGAGAACGGCTCCATTTATGTGTTCCGACCGTCGGTGCTGCGCACCCACGGATGCCGGCTCGGTGACCGAATCGCGGTCTATCTTCAGGGCCCGTTCGAATCGATCCAGATCGATGAGCCGCGCGACGTGGACATGATCGATCAGTTGATGGCGGCAAGAGTGTCTTCGGGGCCAGACCCAGTGCTGCAATCTGTTCGGCTGCTGGTGCTCGACTTCGATGGCGTACTCACCGATAACAGAGTGCTCGTCTCCCAGGATGGCACCGAGGCCGTCTTCTGTCACAGGGGCGATGGCTGGGGGATCAGGAAAGTCCGCGAGTGCGGCGTCGAGGTCATTGTTCTCTCAACAGAGACCAATCCCGTAGTGGCGTCGCGGTGCCTCAAGCTCGGTGTCGAGTGCATTCAAGGCAGTGTGGACAAGATAGCCGCGTTGCGCGAGTTGGCTGTTCGCCGTGGAGTGAACCCTGGGGAAATCGCCTACGTGGGCAATGACGACAACGATGCCGCTTGCCTGCGTTGGGTAGGGGTGCCAATCGTCGTGGCCGACGCCGCGGCTGAGGTGCGGTCGCTGGCACGCCTGGTGACGCGCCTTCCGGGCGGTCGCGGCGCTGTGCGCGAGGTGACCGATTGGATCGTCGCGGTGCGTCGTGACGGTGTGTCAGGAAAGTCTGTCATCCCTCTTTAATCGAGGGCGCGACAGAAGTTAACTGGCTGTCGGACCAACGTCATCGCGACATCGAATGATGCGGGCAGGGTTGCCACCGACGATCATCCGCGCAGGAACGCTGGTGGTTACCACCGCGCCTGCTGCGATGATCGCACCCTCGCCGATGGTCACGCCCGGCAGGATGATCGCGCGGGTGCCGATCCATACATCGTCGGCAATTCTTATAGGGCGCACCTCCCCCGGGCCCTGCAGTCTTATGGGAGTGTCGATCGTAAGTCCTCGCCGGTCCCCGTCTGGCTCTGAGCCCGCCACCTGAGGCATCGTGGCGTCGCCATTCATAAGGAGGCGCCGACGATGGACCAGGAAGCCCGCATGTTTCGCCAGGCCGCAGCACGACACATTGGAGACCGGACGGGAACGGCGATTCGGTATTCGCCGGCCCTGCGTCGGAGCGCGGTCACGTTCGCGCGCCGGCGCGGCCGGTCCGGCGTTCCGGTGGCCGCGATCGCACGTGAGCTGAGACTGCGGCCGCGCGCGTTGCGGCTCTGGCTCCAGGAGCCGCGCACCAAGCCCCGCCTGCGCCGGGTGGCCCTTGAGGCGGCGCCGACGACCCCCGCGCCGAGGCCGGACACGCCGGTGCTCGTGACCCCGCAGGGCTTCCGGGTCGAGGGCCTGGACCTGTCCGCCATCGTGACGCTGCTGCGCGGTCTGGCGTGATCGGCAGCACCCGGCAGGTCGTCGTCTACGCCTACGGCGCTCCCGCCGATCTCAGGAAGGGCTTCGATGGCCTCACCGCTCTGGTCACCCAGGGCCTGCGCCGCGATCCCCTCTCGGGCGACCTTTACGTGTTCGCCAACCGCACCCGCAAGAGGGCCAAGGTTCTTCTGTGGGACGGCACCGGGTTGTGCATCTATGCCAAGCGTCTGGAGCAGGGACGCTTCGCCTGTCTGTGGCGCGATGGCGGGACCGGGATGCTGCGCCTGACGCTGAGCGAGCTGCAGCTGTTCCTCGAAGGCAGCGCGCTCGTCGGCCGCGTCGCGTTGAGCCCGCCGGTTTTTTCTCTCCATCGCGAGAAAACTCTTGACCCGTCGATCGCTCCATGATCTACTGCGCCCACGATGCAGATCGAGCGGATCACCGACACCAACACGCTGCGACAGGTGGCGGTGTTGCTCGACCGCGAGAACCGCCGCCTGCACGAACGCCTCCAGGCACTGGCCGCCGAGATCGACCACCTCAAGGGCCGCGACGCCTCCACCCTCCAGCGCGAGCTCGACGCCCTCAAGGAACTGCTCGCCCAGCGCGAGCAGGTGATCTTCGGCGAGACGACCGAGAAGCGGCCCCACCCCGGTGATGAGACGCCGGACCGCGCGGCACGGCGCGGCCATGGGCCGCGGGTGCAGCCGTCGCTTCCCATCCTTGACGTCCTCCACGAGCTGGACGAGGCCGACCGGATCTGTCCGCAGTGCGGCGGGGAGCTCGCCGAGATGGCGGGCCAGACCGAGGACTCGGAAGAAGTCACGGTCGTCGAGCGCCGCTTCGCCATCCTGAAGCACCAGCGCAAGAAGTACCGCTGCGCCTGCAACGGCTGCGTCGACACCGCCCCGGGGCCGGTGAAGCTGCAGCCCGGCTCGCGCTACTCGACGGCGTTCGCGGTCGAGGTGGCGGTGAACAAGTACCTCGACCACCTGCCGCTCGAGCGCCAGGCGCGCATCATGCGGCGCGAGGGGCTCACGATCGACTCGCAGACGCTGTGGGACCAGCTCGACGTCCTGGCGGGGGTGCTCAAGCCCACCTGCGACGCCCTGGCCCGCCACGTCCTCGAGGCGGAGGTGGTCGGCGCCGACGAGACCTGGTGGCGGCTGATGGAGAAGAAGGGCTCGAAGCGCTGGTGGGTGTGGAGCGTGACCCGGGACGACGCGGTCATCTACAAGACGCTCCCGAGCCGCTCGCAGGAGGCGGCGCGCCAGGTGCTCAACGGCTATCGCGGCATCGTCATGGCGGACGGGTACGCGGCCTACGACGCCCTCGCCCGGGCGGGGCCGTCGTTCACGCTGGCGCACTGCTGGGCGCACGTGAGACGCAAGTTCATCGAGGCGGAGCCGCACTTCCCGGAGCCGTGTCGCAAGGCCCTCGACCTCATCGGGCAACTCTATGCCGTCGAGGGCGACGTCCCGTCTCCGTCTGATCCGGCGAACCGGGCCGAGACGCTCGCGCTGCGGGGTCGTCTGCGCGACGAGCGGTCGCGCCCGATCGTCCGCGCGATCAGGGACTGGGCTTTGGCCCAGAGGTCGTTGCCGGAGAGCAGCCTCGGCAAGGCCGTCGCCTACATGCTCGGTCTGTGGAAGGGCCTGACGCTGTTCCTCGACGACCCGCGCATCCCGCTCGACAACAACCAGACCGAGCGCGGCCTGCGCAGCGTGGTCCTGGGGCGCAAGAACCATTACGGCTCCCGTTCCGAGCGCGGCACCGAGGTCGCCGCGCTGTTCTACAGCCTGCTCGAGTCCGCCAAGCTCGCCGGCGTCGAGCCCAAGCTCTACCTGCTCACCGCCACCCGCGCCGCCCTCGCCAACCCGAAGGCCGTCACCCTGCCGCACGACCTCCGGCGCTGACCGGAGAGAAATCCCCGTTCACAAACGGTCGCGTTCAGGAGAGAATCGTCCCGACGGGGACCGGCGAGGACTTACTGTCGATCCGGTCAAAGCGATGATTTTGAGTCAAGAGTATGACGTGGGGACCCATCATGACATCTCGGCCGATCGTCACCGGACCATAGATCTCACAATCGACCCCGACGGGCCGAGTTATCGCCGATGGTGATCTGGCTCCCGTCGCCGAAGTAAGCACCCTTTTCGACGTTCACCTCCCGCCCGCAGGAGGTGAAGAGGCCACGGC
>JAUYMC010000330.1 GCA_030699545.1 Gemmatimonadales bacterium
GCTCGGCGAGTGTCAAGACGTCGCGCAGGCAGGCCGCGCGGTCGGCGTCGAGGCCCAGATGCGTCAGTTTCACCGAGACGTGCGCCGGCAGCTCCCGCTTCCGGATGCGCTCGAGCACTCCGGCATAGTGCTCGCGCACCGCTTCCGCCTCGGCGCGGCTCGTGACCTGCTCGCCCAGCTCGGTGAGCACGCTGCCGATCCCGAATTTCGCGAAGGTCGCCGTCGCATCGAGCGCCGCGTCGAGCGTTTCGCCCGGCATGAAGCGTCGCACGGCACGCTGGAAGAAGCGCCGCTCGCGCAGCTGGCGCGCGAGGAACGGGCTGCGGGAGGCGCGAAGCAGGAGGTTCCGGGCTAAAGACATACGGCAAGGTCAACGCTATCGTTACTGCATGCGCCTCGCAATCGCCCTCATCGCCGTGGCCGCCGCCGCCTGCGTTCCGCCGTCGGTCGCGCCGCCGTTCGGCGGCGCCGCGGGCGGTGGAGCGCGGGACACCGAATGCCTGCTCGCGACGGGCGACGCCCCGCCCTCCACGTCGCGTCCGACCAGAGTGACGATCGGGTTGCTCGAGCCCGCCGATCCGTCGCATGCGCCGGTGCCGCAGAGCGACGGCGAGCGGGTGGTGTTCGCGCATCTGTACGAGCCGCTCGTGCGCGTGAACTGCGACGGCCGCGTCGTCCCCGCGCTCGCCGCGTCGTGGGAGCGCCACGACGCCGGCCGCCGCTGGACGTTCCGGCTGCGCGAGGATGCGCAGTTCTGGGACGGCGCCCCGGTCACGGCGCAGGACGTCGTGTTCGGCAAGAGCGGATCCGGCTTCACCTGGAGCGCGACGGAAAGTCGCGCGGTGACGGTCCTGCTGGGACGCGAGACCGACGACGTCCCCGCCTTTCTCGCCGATCCGGCGCTCGCCGTCTCCAAGCCGGCGCCCGACGGCGGATGGCCGATCGGCACGGGGCGGTACTGGGTGACCAGCGCGAATACGACCGAGCGGGAGATCGTGGCGCCCGGCCCGAGCGGCGATAGCCTGGTGTTCAGGATCGGGGCGGGTGGCGCCGGCGACGCGCGCGATCTGCTCGATGCGGGAGTCGATTTGCTGCTGACGCGCGACCGCGCGCTCCGGGATTACGCGGCCACGCAATCGCGGTTTGTGACGGTCGCGCTGCCGTGGGACCGCGCCTACGTCTTCGTGACGCCGGAACCGGGCGGGACCCGGTTCGACGGGTTGGAGGATGCGGTTCGCGGATTCGCCCGGCGCGCCGAGGCGCCGTTCTGGTGGCTCAACCTGCGCCCCTGCCGGTTGTCGTCCGGCGAATCGCCGCCGCCGCCGGCGGCGAACGCCCCGCGCCGCATCGTCTATCCCCGCACGGACCCCGCGGCCCGCGAGCTGGCGGGCCGGATCGCGGCGCTCACGCGCGGCGTGGCCACCGCCCGCAGTGCCACCGACTTTGCGTCGGGGCTCGCCGCGGGACGCGACTGGGGCTACATCGTGGCGCTGCCGCGCGTCGTTGCCGATCCCTGCCGCGCGGGCCGCGACCTCTTGCCGACGTGGGACGCCACGATCACCGCGCTCGTGGACACGCGCGCCGAAGCGATCATCCGGAACGGCGGAGCGCGCTGGAGCGTGGATCGCGCCGGCGTCGTGACCATTCCTTCCCCATGACCTTCCGCACCCGCCTCCTCGCCGCGTTCGGCGTGGTGGTGCTCGTGCCCCTCCTCGTCTTTGGACTCGGCATCCGTCGCGAGATGTCGCGGCGCGTCGCCGCCGAATACGAAGGCCGCATCGCGTCGCTGGGCGCGGTCATTCGCGCCGATCTCGATCGCGAAGCCGGCCGCATCGCCGCCCGTCTGGCCGCGCTGCAGGAGGCGCTCGCCGCCGACAACCGGTTTCGTCTGCAGGAGCGAGCCTACGTCCTCGACTATGCGGGCGCCGCGATGCGGCTGGCGGGCCTCGACTTCCTCCAGGTGCAGGACGGCGACGGTCGCATCGTCTCATCGGGCCATTTCCGCAACGAGTACGACCGCCTCGGCGCCGCGGTACCGGTCGGCGGACCGGCGTTGCTCCGCGCCCCCACCGCGGAAGGCGCCTTCCTGACATACGTCGGCCGAGACTCGCTGATGATCGGGGGACGGCGGTTTGTGGTGGTGGGAGGGGTGGCCGTGGATTCGGTCTTTCTCGCGCGCCTGGCCCGCGGCCCGGAGCTCGCGGCCCGGGTCGCGCTCCCCGCCGACTCTACCGCGGCCGTGGTCGAAGAAATCACGCTCCCGTACGTCGACGCCGTCGACGGGCCGGGCACGATCGCGCGCGCGAGCATCGTCGTGTATCGCTCGAGCGATCTGCTGGCGGCGTTACGTCGCAACGTGAACACCTGGTTCGGCGCCGCGGTGCTGGTCGCCGCGCTCGTCGCCCTCCTGCTCGCCGGCTGGCTGTCCACGCGCATCAGCGAGCCGCTCGAGGCCCGCATCGCGATCGGCGATCTCGCCCGCCAGGTGAATCACGACGTCAAGAACGGCCTGGCGCCGCTGCGGAATGTGTTCCGCCATTTTGCACAGGTGGCCCGCGAGGAGCCCGCGAAGCTTCCCGACGTGTTCGCCGAGCGGCAGGGCACGGTCGAATCGAGCATCGCCTACCTCGAGACCCTCGCGGCGAATTACGCGCGGCTCTCGCCGCAGGCCGAGCGCAAGCCGACGGACGTGAACGCCGTCGTGCGCGACGTGGTGAAGGGCACGGCGGTGCAGGCCGAGCTGGGCGCCGGGCTGCCCGCGGTGTCGGCCGATGGTCTGGTGCTGCGGCGCGTGCTCGAGAATCTCATCGGGAACGCCCTCGACAGCCTGGAGGGACGCGCCGGCACGGTGCGCGTCGCGACCAGCGGTGCCAACGGCGTCGTCCGCATCGCGGTGCGGGACACGGGACGGGGCATGACCAAGCCGGAGCTGGACAAGGCGTTCGACGACTTCTTCACGACCAAGGCCGGCGGCACCGGACTCGGCCTGTCGATCGTGCGTCGCCTGGTGCTCGACTCGAAGGGGTCGCTCAAAGTGGAGACCGAGCCGGGCGAAGGCTCGACGTTCATCGTGGAGCTGCCGGCGCTATGACGCTCCTTCTGATCGTCGACGACGTGCCCGCGATGGCCGAGCAGTACGCGTACGATCTCAAGCGGCTGCGCGGCTACGAGACGCTGATCGCCAACAGCGGCCGCACCGCGCTCGAGGCGCTGACGCGCGAGCCGGTCGACTGCGTGATTCTCGATCTCGAGATGCCGGGTATGGACGGCTTCGAGGTGCTGCGCGCCGTCGAGCGGCTCGGCCTCCGCGTGCCGGTGATCGTGTACACGGGGACGGGCGATTACGACCGCTGCGCCGAGGCGATCCGGCTGGGCGCGCACGGCTTCATCGACAAGGCGGAGCCGATGGAGCGCGTGGCGCAGGAAGTGGAGCACGCGCTCGAGCGGCGCCGGCTGAACGAGCAGGTGGTGGCGCTGCGCCGCGGCTTTGGCGTCGAATCGCCGCTCGTCGGCTCCAGCCCCGCGCTCGCGAAGCTGAAGGAGGCGATCGTCAGGATCGCACCCGTGCCGTCGGCCGCGCTGATCGTGGGGGAGAGCGGCACCGGCAAGGAGCTGTTCGCGCGTGCGCTGCACGAGCTGTCGGGGCGCAAGGGCAAGCCGTT
>JAUYMC010000079.1 GCA_030699545.1 Gemmatimonadales bacterium
GGCGTCGGCGATGCCCGCCACCCCGATGGCCGTCAGCGCGCTGTCGATCGTGCCGATCGCGCGCAGCGCCGCCGGCACCCAGACGACGTTCACGTCGAACGCGAAGCGGCCGCCGGCGTAGCCCACGCGGCTGTCGCGCCAGCTGCCGGGATGCCACCAGCCGTCCGGATCCCGGCGGAACCCGACGAGATTCGTCGCCACCGGCTCGCGCGCGTAGGGGGCGGCCTGCGCCGCGACGTACGCGAGGTTCTTGCGCAGCGCCGTCCCCCAGCGCGCCAGGAAGCGCCGTTTGCGCGCCGCGGCCACGTCCGGATCGGCGAAGTAGCGCGCCGCGACGACCGCGAGCTGGAAGTCGTCGTCCACCATCCAGTAGTTCTCGCGCGTCGCGTCGAGATCGCCGAGCAGCGCCGTGTCGCCGGTCTCGAGGAACGCCGCGACGTTCTCGCGGATCGCCTGCCCGCCGACCGCCTCCTCGTGGCTCACCTCGCCCGACGGCGCGAGCTTGGCGAGCGCCGCGGCGAGCACGAACTCCGCCATCGTGTCGGCCCACACCGGCTCCATGAGCAGCGCCGTCATGAACATGTCGCGGCCGAAGTAGGTGGCGTAGTTGGGGAGGCCGGCCATGAGCTTCTCGCGCGCGCTGAGCAGCTCGAAGCCGCGGATCTCCCGCTCGATGCGGCGGTCGCGCGCCGAGTCGGCCCAGCGGCGGAATGCGTCGGTGAACATCGCCTCGCGCGTCAGGGGATGGAGCGCGGGTGCGTCGGTCGCGATCTCGACCCGGATCTCGACCGGCTCGCCGCCCCGCGCGCGGATCGTGAGCACGCGGCCGGCGAGCGTCGCGGGCGCGCGGCGCAGGTCGCCGCTCAGCGTCAGCCACAGGTTGTACCGGCCGTCGAGGCTTGGCTGCGCGACGCGCAGCGTCCAGCGGACGCCCCCGCGCGCCATGGAGGCCTCGGGGACCAGACGGTCGCGGTAGGGCTTGCCCAGGCGCTCGGCGAATCGCGCCAGCTCGGGCACGACGAACGGCGGCGCGTCGAGCGGATCACGACCCTTTCCGGCGTAGCCGAAGTCGCGCTCGATCCGCATCGAGCCGAGCAGGAAGTGGCCGATCTGCATCGGCCGCCCGCCTGCGAGCGTCAACGTGTATCGCAGCCAGCGCCGACCGCCGGCCGCCCCGACCGTCGCCGTCCCTGCACCGAACGCGACCGCCGCCGGCGCCTCGTTGACCGCAGCAGTTCGCACCGTAAACCCGATGCTCTCGTTCAGCCCGTCCGCCCAGACGTGCACGACCCGTCCGGTCTTTCCGTCTATGTAGATCTGGACCGCGTTGCCGTGAGAGTCGCGATACAGGCGCGTCGTGTAGGCGTCGTAGGCGGCGGGATCGTCGAGTCCGGGCTCGGGGAAGCTGACGTACGGCTGCACGGGGGACGCCGTGCCGACCAGTTGGAGGGCGAGAACGAGCGGGCAGAGGATCATAAGCGACGGTTCGGGTGCCGGCGCGACCCGCGCGCCGGCACCCTCGAGCGTCACTCCGGCGGCGCCATCAGAACTCGTACCGCAGCGAAACCATCAGGCGCCGCGGCAGCAGCGGCCGCGCGAGGAACCGCGTCCCGGACGCGCCGGTGAGGCGGGGATTCCCTTCCTCGAGGCCCTTCGACTGGAACGCGTTGAGCAGGTCGACGCCCAGTCCCAGGCCCTGGCCGAGCTGACTGATGTGCACGCCGAAGTTCGCATACAGGTACGACGGCAGCTCGTTTCGCGGCGTCTGGTTGAAGTCGCCCGCGAACCGCTTCCCGACGTAGTGGAAATCGCCGACCACCGTGGCTTTCCCCACCGTGTAGCGCGCCGCCAGATTGCCGATGAGGCGCGGCACGCCGCTCTGTTCGATGCCGCCGAGGGTGTCCACGTTCGCCTTGAGCACGGTCGCGTTGCCGATGAGCGCGAGCCCCAGGGTGGGGACCGCCGACAGCTCCAGCTCGGCGCCGACGGCGTAGTTGCCCGGGCGCGGGCGCACGCGCCACGTGATCCGGCCCGTGAGCGTGTCGGTCACCGCGCCCTGCTCCACGATGTTCCGCAGGTCGGTGTAGAACCCGTTCACCGTGACGCCCCACGCGCGCGACGCGTACTTCACGCCGGCCTCGAACGACTTGGTGCGGCGCGGCTCGTACAGCTCCACCTGTTCCTGCGCCGCCGCGAACAGGAAGTCGTCCAGCGCCGGCATCTTGTAGGCCCGCGCGCCCAGGACGTAGACGGCGGTTTGGTCGTTCAGTGAGACGTTCAAGCCGAGCGAGCCCGCCCAGTCGCCCATCGTGCGGCTCAGATGGCGGAACGAGCCCGTCCCCCACGGCTCCTGGTCGTAAGGCGTGTTCGGATCGCCGTCGAGGTCGTTCGTCGCCGTGTTCTCCGAGGTCTGGACGAACGTGTTCGACTCGTAGCGCAGGCCGATGTCGGCGCGCAGCCGGTCGCTGAGCCGCAGCTCCGCGCCCGCGACGCCGGACACGATCGTCGTCTGGCCCGAGCCGTTGGCGTAGTTCGAGAGATACTGGCGGAATCCGTTCTTCGTCACTGCGATCGTGTCGGGCCCGCTGTAGATCACGAGATCCACGAACCGCGGGTTGTCGCGCACGTCGGTGAGAATGTCGGTGAAGAACCAGCGGTTGCCCTGCGTGTAATTCGCGAAGTAGACGCCGAACGAAAAGTTGTTCTCGCCGGCGGTCTTGCGGAGCGACAGCTGGTTCTGGAACGCGGTGAGCGGCTTTTCCACGTGCCACTCGCCGCTCGGCGCCAGCAGCCCGTTGGCCGTCGTGAACGGTGCGGGATCGCCGAAGCCGTCGGTGTGATTCGTGTAGAACAGATCGTACGTCGCGATGGTCGAGTCCACGATGCCCTGGCGCGCGAGCCGCAGGATCTCGTTCGCCGCGAAGGTATCGGCCGGCACGAGATCGAACGGCAGGATCGCGTTCCATCCCTGCTCGTTCTGCATGATCTGCGCGGTGTTCTGGATCCGCCAGCCGCCCGCGAAGTCGAAGGCGACGTCGGCGGTGAGCCACGAGGCCTTAGTGCGCAGCCCGTCGTCGAGCGGCAGACTCAGCTCCTCGCCGGTCGGCAGCGGCACGCTGATGTGCAGGCCCTCGTTCGTGTTCATCGCGCCGTAGTCGGAGAAGCCGGGGACGTACTCGGGATCGGCGGGGTTCTGGAACGGCAGCGGCAGGATGAACTGGTTGCGGTCGTCGATCACCTTCGTCGAGAACCGCATGTAGCCGTTGTCGAGCCGGCGCGTGACGCTACCCTTGAACTGGCCGCCGCGGATGCCCGCGAAGCCGGGATCGCGCACGCCATGATCGTAGCGGTAGAACCCGCCGGTGTTGAAGGTCCAGTCCTGCCCCAGCGGGCCGTTGACGTTGAAGTCGTAGCGCGCGAGCCCGGCGGTCGCCGCGCTCGCCTTCAGCGTCCCCGCCATGTGCGAGCTGCCGCTCTTGTTGATGAAGTTGATGATCGCCCCGGGCGTGTTCGAGCCGAACAGCGCCGACGAGCCGCCGCGCACCACTTCCACCCGCTCGATGTTCTCGTCGGGGCGGAACAGATTGTCGGCGTTCATGAAGAACGTGTGCATCGTCGGGAAGACGGGCAGCCCGTCCTCCATGAACATCACGTACTCGACGCCCAGAATGCCGCGCATCGAGATGTTCTGGTTCACCTCGCCGCCCGAGCTTTCGACCCGCGTGAAGCCGGGGACGTAGCGCAGCATCTCCGTCGTGCTGCGCGGGGCGGCCTGCGTGATCTCCGCCGGCGACAGCGTCGTGATGGCGACGCTCGCGTCCAGCTTGACGCGCGGCGTCTGCGTGCCGGTCACCACCACCGCCTCGAGATCGAGGGGATCGGCCTCGAGCGTGAAGTCGCGGCTGGCACGCTGCCCGGCGGCGACCATCACCTCCGCGGTCTGGCTCTTGAAGCCGATGGCGCGCGCCCGCAGCGTGTGCGGCCCCGCGGGCACGCCGTCGAGCACGTAACTGCCGTTCGCCGTGCTCCGCGTCGCGAGGTCGCCGCGCCCCACCACCAGCACCTCCGCCCCTCCCAGCGCCTGTCCGCGCTCATCCGTCACCCGCCCGGTGACGGACCCCGTTTCGCCGGTACCCTGAGCGGAGGCCGTGACTGCGACCCCTGCCAGCGCCAGCACCATAAGACTGACCGTTGCTTTCATGGGTTTTCTCCTGTGATGCGGGATACGCCGAAACTCCGATGTCGTCCCGCGGAGCGCAAGGCTTGACAGTGCCTGTCACGGCGGGGCTTTTTTCGCGGATTGACCACGCGATCGTGTCGCAGAGGGGTTCCCGCCGCCCTGACGGCGGCGCTGCTGGCATACGCCACCAGCGCCGGTGCGCAGATCCGCGTCGCCTCTCCCGACGGCCGCAATCAGGTGACGGTGGAAATCCGGGACGCCAGGCTCGCCTATAGCCTGAGCCGCGACGGCCGTCCCGTCGTGCTGCCGTCCCTCCTCGGCTTCGAGTTCCGCGGCGCGCCGCCGCTCGGCGACAGCCTCCGGCTGATCGACTCCGCGCGCACGACCTTCGACGAGACGTGGACCCAGCCGTGGGGCGAAGTGGCGCGCGTGCGCAATCATTACCACGAGCTGCGCCTCGGCGTCGCCGAGACGAAAAGCCCCGGGCGGCGCTTCACGCTCGCCGTGCGCGCGTTCGACGACGGCATCGCCTTCCGCTACGAACTCCCTGAGCAGAACGCCCTGCACGAATTCGAGATCATGGACGAGCTGACCGAATTCGTCATGGCGGACAACGCCCGCGCCTGGTCCATCCCTTCCAACCGCTCGCGGCTCGACCGCTCGGAGCAGCTCTACAGCTCCGGACCGATGAGCGCGCTCGACAGCGTGCAGACGCCGCTCACCATGGAGACGACCGACGGCACGACGTTCATCGTGATCCACGAGGCGAACCTGGTGGACTACGCCCGCATGAACCTGCGCGGGCCCCGGATGGAGAACCGCACGCTGCGCGCCGCCCTCGCGCCGTACGCCGACGGCGTCAAAGTGCGCGGCCGCACGCCGTTCATGACGCCGTGGCGCACGATCCAGCTCGCCGACCGCGCCACCGACCTCGCGCCGTCGCTGCTCGGCCTCAACCTCAATCCCCCCAGCGTCATCCAGAACACCAGCTGGATCAAGCCGATGAAATACGTCGGCATCTGGTGGGGGATGCACATCGGGACGATGACGTGGCACTCGGGGCCCAAGCACGGCGCCACGACCGCGACTACCAAGCGCTACATCGATTTCGCCGCCGCCAACGGCATCGGCGGCGTTCTGGTGGAAGGGTGGAACGTCGGCTGGGACGGCGACTGGATCCAGAACCGCAACGCCTTCTCGTTCACGACGCCCTACCCCGACTACGACCTCCCCGAGATCGCCCGCTACGCGCGCGCCAAAGGCGTCAAGCTGATCGTACACAACGAGACGTCGGGCGGCATCCAGAACTACGAGCGGCAGATCGACAGCGCCTACGCCCTGTACCGCTCGCTCGGGCTCGACGCGATCAAGTCGGGCTACGTGACCGACGAGACGAGCGAAGGCCACTCGCACTGGGGCCAGTTCATGGTGCGGCATTACCGCCACGTGATCGAGAAGGCGGCCCAGCACGGCATCATGCTCGACGTGCACGAGCCGGTGCACGACACCGGCGAGCGCCGCACCTACCCGAACATGATGACGCGCGAAGGTGCGCGCGGGCAGGAGTACAACGCGTGGGGCGGCGAGGGCGGCAATCCGCCCGAGCACGAGACCATCCTCTTTTTCACCCGGCTGCTCGCCGGTCCGATGGACTTCACACCGGGGGTGTTCGACATCCTCATCGAGCGCGGGACGGGCCGGCCCCGCCGCCCCGACGAGTCGCGCATCCGCACGACGCTCGCCAAGCAGCTGGCGCTGTACGTCGTGCTGTACTCACCGCTTCAGATGGCCGCGGACCTGCCGGAGAATTACGAAGGCAAGCCGGCGTTCCAGTTCATCCGCGACGTCGCCGTCGATTGGGATACGACGCGCGTGATCGAAGGGAAGATCGGCGACTACGTCGTCGTGGCGCGGCGCGAG
>JAUYMC010000339.1 GCA_030699545.1 Gemmatimonadales bacterium
GGCGCCGAGGTGGACAAGCTGCGCGACGAGCTGGCGCAGCTGACGGGCAAGGAAGTCGGGATCAACGTCGAGGAGATCAAGCGGCCCGAGCTCGACGCCCAGCTCGTGGGCGACAGCGTCGCGCATCAGCTGACCCAGCGCATTTCGTTCCGCCGCGCCATGAAGCGGGCGGTGCAGAGCGCGATGCGGATGGGGGCGCAGGGGATCAAGATCAAGACGGCGGGCCGGCTGGGCGGGGCGGAAATCGCCCGCACCGAAGGCTATCACGAGGGGCGGGTGCCGCTGCACACGCTGCGCGCCGACATCGATTACGCGACCTCGACGGCCAAAACGACGTTCGGCACGATCGGCGTGAAGGTGTGGATCTTCAAGGGCGAGCGCACCGAAGATCTGCACGGCCGCACGTATTCGACGGGAGTCTAAGCCGCCATGCTCGCACCGAAGCGCGTCAAGTTTCGCAAGCGGTTCAAGGGCCGCACCAACGGCATGGCCACGCGCGGCAACACCGTCGCGTTCGGCCACTACGGGCTCATGTCGCTCGAGCCGGGCTGGATTTCCAACCGGCAGATCGAGGCGGCGCGCGTCGCGCTCACGCGTGAGATGAAGCGCGGCGGCAAGGTGTGGATCCGCCTTTTCCCCGACAAGCCGATCACCAAGAAGCCCGCGGAAACCCGCATGGGGAAGGGCAAAGGGAATCCGGAGGGCTGGGTGGCCGTGGTGAAGCCCGGTCGGGTCATGTTCGAGGTCGACGGGATCGCGGAGGTGTCGGCGCGGGACGCGCTGAATCTCGCGGCGGCCAAGCTCCCGGTCCGATCGAAGTTCGTGAAGCGGGAGGAGCGCTAACATGGCGGCCGCGAAGAACCGGCCTTCGGAGCTGCGCGAGCTCAAGACCGAGGAGCTCACGCAGAAGCTCGCGGTGCTGACCGAAGAGCAGTTCCGGCTGGAATTCCGCCGGGCCACCGAGGCGCTTTCGAATCCGCTGCAGCTGCGCACGATCCGCCGCGACATCGCGCGGATTCAGACCATTCTGAAGGAAAGGGCGTCGGCATGAGGACGCGCCGCAAGGTCCGCACGGGCGTCGTGGTGAGCGACAAGATGCAGAAGACGGTGACGGTATCGATGTCGCGCCGCTTCGCGCACGGCTTCTACGGCAAGCAGATCAACCGCACCAAGACGGTCGCCGCGCACGACGAGCACGGCGCCAAGATGGGGGACACCGTCCGCATCGCGGAGACGCGACCGCTGTCCAAGCGCAAGCGGTGGCGGGTCGTCGAGATCGTTGAAAGGGCGAAGTAAGCCATGGTGCAGCAGGAAACGCAGCTCAAGATCGCGGACAACTCGGGCGCGCGCCGCGCGCTCGTGATCCGCGTACTCGGCGGGTCCAAGCGCCGGTACGCCGGGCTGGGCGACGTCGTCGTGGTCACGATCAAGGACGCGATCCCCTCCGGCCAGGTAAAAAAGGGCGAGGTGGCGAAGGCGGTGATCGTCCGCACGGCCAAGGAGACGCGGCGCAAGGACGGCTCCTACATCCGCTTCGACGAGAACGCCGCCGTGCTCATCAACGACCAGGGCGAGCCGCGCGCCACCCGCATCTTCGGCCCTGTGGGCCGCGAGCTGCGCGAGAAAAAGTTCATGAAGATCGTATCGCTGGCGCCGGAGGTGATCTGACATGAAGCCGCTCGTATACAAGAAGTCGCGACGGGTGCGCGGGATGGAGCCCAAGCGCTACAAGCTGCACGTCGCCAAGGGCGATACAGTGCGCGTGATCAGCGGCGAGCACCGCGGCAAGGAAGGCAAGATCCTCCACGTCTATCCCAAGAAGTACCGGGTGGTGGTGGAGGGCGTGAACCTGGTGAAGAAGCACAAGCGCGCCACGACGCCGCAGGGCGAGAGCGGGATCATCGAATTCCCGGCGCCGATTGCCGCTTCCAACGTGATGCTGCTCGACCCCAAGTCGGGCGCGCCCACGCGGGTGCGGCGGCGCCTGGACAAGGACGGAACGGTGGAGCGCATCGCGGTGAAGTCCGGTCAGCCGATCCCGCGGGTGAGGTAGACATGGCGGAACAGAAAGAAAAAGAGAAGAAGCAGCCCAAGCCCGAGAAGCAGGCGAAGAAGCCGAAGACCGCCCCCCCGGAGGCACCGGCGGCTGAGCCGCAGGAGCAGGGGGAGCCGGCACCGCGCGCCCGGCTGTGGGATTTCTACGAGCAGCAGGTGCGCGGCAAGCTGCAGCAGCAGTTCGGCTTCTCGAACCTGCACCAGATCCCGCGGCTCAAGAAGATCGTGCTGAACGTCGGCATGGGCGACGCGGTCAAGAACCCCAAGGGCCTCGAGGCGGCGGTTGCCGAGCTCGCCGCGATCAGCGGCCAGCAGCCGGTGGTGACGAAGGCCAAGAAGTCGATCGCGAACTTCAACCTGCGCGAAGGCCAGCCGATCGGCTGCGCCGTCACGCTGCGCGCCGGCCGGATGTACGAGTTCCTGGACCGGTTCATCACCATCGCGGTGCCGCGCATGCGCGACTTCCGCGGGCTGCCGACGAAGAGCTTCGACGGGCGCGGCAATTACACGCTCGGCATCAAAGAGCAGATGGTATTCCCGGAGATCGACTACGACAAAGTCGAGCGCATTCACGGGATGGACATCACGTTCGTGACGAGCGCCGGACGCGACGACACCGCGCTGGCGCTCCTGCGAGAGCTGGGCATGCCGTTCCGGGGCGAAGCCCCCGTCGCGGCCGCCTAGGAGACCCCATGGCGAAGAAGTGCTGGACCGAGAAGGTGAAACGGACGCCCAAGTTCAAGGTGCGCGGCTACTACCGCTGCCAGCGCTGCGGCCGGAGCCGGGGCACGCTGCGCAAATTCAAGCTGTGCCGCATCTGTTTCCGTGAGCTTGCGCTCCGCGGGGAAATCCCCGGCGTGCGCAAAGCCAGCTGGTAAAGGACGGTAGACGAGATGAGCGTGATTGATCCCGTCGCCGACATGCTCACCCGGGTGCGCAACGCCTGTATGGCGGGCCACCGCCGGGTCGATATGCCGGTGTCGAAACTGAAGGTCGCGATCGCGCGGATCCTCCGCGACAACCACTACGTCCAGGACTTCAAAGTCCTCGACGACGGCCGTCACGGGCTGCTGCGACTCTACCTGAAGTACCACAACGACGCCCCCGTCATCCGGGAGCTGCAGCGGGTGTCGAGCCCGGGACTGCGCCGCTACGTCAAGGCGCGGGAAATCCCGCGCGTCAAGAACGGTCTGGGCATGGCGATTCTCAGCACGCCCCAGGGCCTGATGACCGACCGCGAAGCCCGCACCGCCCGCGTGGGCGGCGAGCTGCTCGCGGTGGTCTGGTAGGAGGCGCCATGTCGCGAATCGGCAAGAAACCCGTCGCGCTGCCGCAGGGCGTCACCGCCCGCATCGAGGGCGCACGCATCACGGTCACAGGGCCGAAAGGCGAGCTCAGCCGGCTGCTGCCGGCCGACATGACGGTGGGGCTGGACGGCGACACCGTCGTCGTCACGCGCCCGTCGGACGAGACTCGGCACAAGGCGCTGCACGGACTGACCCGGACCCTCGTCGCCAACATGGTCGAGGGCGTGACGCAGGGGTTCGCCAAGTCGCTCGAGATTCAGGGCGTCGGCTACAAGGCCGAGCCGAAGCCGTTCGGGGTGCAGCTCGTGGTGGGGTTCTCACACCCGGTGCCCTACCACGCCCCGCAGGGCATCAAGATCACGGTGACGAACAACGTGCAAGTGAAAGTCGAAGGGATGGACAAGGAGCTGGTGGGGCAGGTGGCCGCGGAGCTGCGCAACGTGCGGCCGCCCGAGCCCTACAAGGGCAAAGGAATCCGGTACGCGGGCGAGCAGGTCCGTCGCAAGGCGGGCAAGACGGCCCAGGCGGCGAAATAACCCATGCGATCCATCCACAAGATCACGACCTCGGCCCACCAGCGGTACCGGCGCCATCTGCGCGTGCGCAAGAAAGTGCAGGGCACGCCGGAGCGGCCACGTCTCGTCGTGTTCCGCTCGTCCAAGCACATGTACGCCCAGCTGGTCGATGATCAGCGCGGCGTCACGCTCGCCGGCGCGGCCGACACGTCCGAAGGCATCCAAGTCGAGGGCACGGGCAAAGTGGCCCGGAGCTTCGCCCTCGGCCGCTTCATCGCGGCGAAGGCGAAGGACAAAGGCATCGTCAAAGTCGTGTTCGACCGCGGCGGCTACCAGTACCACGGGCGCGTGAAGGCCGTCGCCGACGGCGCCCGCAAAGGCGGATTGGAGTTCTGATGACGAATCCACAGGATCAGGAAACGCCGCCCGTGCCTGGGGATGTCCCCGGGCAGTCCGATGCTTCTCCGGAAACGGCGGAGTCGACCCACGTGCCGGCGGCCGCCGTCCCCGTGACGTCCGATCAGCCGGTGATTCCGGGCATGAGCCCCGCCGGGGGCGGGGGCGGG
>JAUYMC010000345.1 GCA_030699545.1 Gemmatimonadales bacterium
CGCGCCGACCCGTCGCTGGCCTCCGCCCACGCGGTCCTGAGCCAGCTCTACTACTTCCCGCCGTTCGAAGACCTGGTCGCCGCCGTGCTCGCGGCGCGTGCGGCGTACGAGGCGGACGCCTACCTGCGCGAGGCGGAAACGATCGTGGACCGGCTGTTCTGGGGCTCCTACGACCTCGCCCAGTTCGGCGAGGCCCGGCGCTGGTGCGGCGAAGGAGAACGGCGGTTCCCCGCCAACTGGCGGTTTGCGGAGTGTCATCTGTGGTTGCTGCTGGTTCCCGGCGGTGAGGTGGACCTGCCGCGCGCCTGGACGCTGGCGGCGCGCGCCGACAGCGCGACGCCCGCGACGCAGCGGGCGTATCGCGAGCGCCTGCGGCAGCTCCTGATCGGCGGTGCGCTGGGGCGCGCCGGCCTGCCCGACAGCGCCGAACGGGTGTTCGCCCGGGCGCGGACGGCCGACCCCGCGATCGACCCCGAGCAGGACCTGCCCGCGGTCGAGGCCATCGCGCGGGCGCAGATGGGTGACGCGGATCGCGCGATCCCCCTGCTCAAGCGCTACGTGGCCGCGCATCCGGGGCACTCGTTCCAGCGGGGCGGCACGCTCCACTGGTGGTGGCGCGGCCTCGAGCGGCATCCGCAGTTCCAGGACGTCGTTCGCGCGAGCCGTTGACAGCAGAATAGCCTGTGTGACGTACATCACACAGGTTCGACGTCAGATCCCTTGCGCTCCTTTATGACGCCTGTAGAATCGAGCCTCGCGCCCGCACTCTCGCCCTTGTACCCGGAGCATCCATGACGTGTCCCCGCTTTGCTCGCGCGCCGTTCGCGCTCGCCGTCGGCGTAGCCTTACTCGCCCTGGGCTGTCACAGCGACGCCAGCAGCCCGAGCAGCCTCAGGGGGCCGACGTACGCGGTGTCTGACGGCGCCCACGACGGCAACCCCGACTTCTTCTTCCTCCCTCCGCTGTTCAAGAACCCCGGCAACGACGCCGACTTCGATGCCAACGCCTTCAACGCGAACCTGCGTCCCGCCGTGGAGATCTGCGAGCTGGGGCCGGAGGCGGGCGACGGCTCACGGGAGTGCGTTGGTGGCCCGGCGGTCAAGCGCTTCGCGCCTGAAGTCGTGACCGTGCATCCGGAGGACGAGCATTATCAGGCCAATTGGAACACCGACGAGACCGTGCTCGACCTCACGAAGTTCTATCGCATTCGCGTGCTCGTGGGAACGGAGCTGCTCGGGTTTGCCGACGTCGATCCCGTCTCGTCGGGCAACGATCTGAAGAGCGTGGAAACGGGCGAGCACATCGGACTGGTCGACGGCCGCACCTTGCCGATCAAGTTTCGCATCGAGAACCGGGCGCTGTGCGGCTCACCCGAGTCGCCGTGTACCACGGAGACCGTCAATCTCGAGACGGGCGGCGGCATCACGCTGACGACGGAGACCGAGACGTTTCAGTTCGACATTCCCCCCGGGACCGAGGCCACGTTCGGCGGGCAGCCGGTCACGGACATTACGTTCAGCCTCGAAACCTGCGAAGGGATCGCCGTCGACCTCCCGGTGTTCGGCGACTGCCTGCGGGTGACGACGTTCTTGACGGTGGAAGGCGCGAGCGGAACGGAGCTCGCGCTCACCAATGCCGCGCGGATCTCGATGTGCGTTCTCGCGCCTGGTCTCTCGGAGCTGCAGGAAGCCCTCATCACCCTGCACCAGCAGGATGGCGCCCTGGTGCGCGCGCTGCCGCACGTGACGCCGAACTGTGAGACGATCAGCGCGCTGCCCGCGGGCTGGCGCGGTCTCGCGGTCCGCGGCTGGCGCTGGGCCCGCAACCTCGCCGTCCGCGCGATGACGCCCAAGATGCTGTATGCCCGGTCGCGCGCGGCCGCCTTCAACTTGGGCGGCGGCGGCGAGACCGACCGGTTCGGCTCGACGTGCGATGGCGGCGCGGCGAGCGGACCCGCCTCCGTCGCGCGGCCGATGCTCGTCGATTGCCCGCCGTCGTCCGCGCCCGCGCTGGTCGCGACGGCGACACGCGTCACGGCTCGCACCACCAGCGATTTCCAGTTCGCGCTGCCGGCCATGATGGAGTATGTGAACCCGGATGACGCGCTGCGGACCGCGACCGAAGGCACCTCATTGCCGACGGCGGTGCGGATTCTCGATTGGTACAGCGCGGCAGTGGAAGGGGCAACGGTCGCGTTCTTGAACGCAGAGACGGGCGATACCATCGGCACGTCGACCACGGGTACGGACGGGATCGCGCAGATTCTCTGGCTCATCGCGGAGGGGGAGAACAGCATCGTCGCGAGCGGCTTCGGGATCGCGGGCCCGAACAACTACCCGGGGGCCGAGGTCAAGCCGTTCATGCCCGACATCTCGCCGGGGGCGACCCAGCAGGCGGTCGCGCTCGGAACCGGCCGGCTCGAGTTCAGCGCGACGGGTGAGAGCCCGATTGAGGGCGTATGGACGGCCGCCGGCGAGCTGCCGGAAGGCCGGCGGGACCACACGGCGACCCTCCTCCCCGACGGCGATGTGCTCATCGTCGGCGGAACGGCGTCGGGTGCCTTCATTTTCAATGCGGACGCCGAAAGCTTTACCGCGACCGGTGCCCCACTGTTCAATCACGGTCAGTTCGCAACCGCAACCCTGCTGCTTGACGGGCGCGTGCTCGTCGTCGGCGGGTCGGGCGCACCGCAGAGCGCCGAACTCTACGATCCGTCGACCGGATCCTTTACGGCGACCGCCGGAGGCGCGACCGAGGGGACCACGAATGCGCCACGTGTGGTGCACAGCGCCACTCTGCTTCCGGATGGCCGTGTGCTGATCGCCGGTGGACAGACGCCGGGAACCTCGCCGCCGCAATCGATTGTCCAAGCGGAAATCTACGATCCGGAGACCGATGCGTTCACGCCGATCGTCGATCTGACCGAGGCGCGAGCGGGACACGGCGCGGCACTGCTGGCTGATGGCACTGTGTTGATCGCCGGCGGTCGGTCGGCGGCCGGCGGTTGCCTCGCGTCCGCCGAGGTCTTCCACCCGGAAAGCGGAATCTTCACGCTCACCGGCGCGATGAGCATCGGCCGTTGCGGCTTGCAGTGGAATAACCTGACGGTGCTCCCGGATGGCACCGCGTTCGTCGCAGTCGACGACACCAACGCGGAATTGTATGACCCCGCAAGGGGTACGTTCACCCTGGCGGGAGCCCCGTCCGTACGGCATACCGCTGGCAGCGTGACGCTGCTCGCCGACGGCCGGGTGCTGCTTGCGGGTGGATCGACCGGGGCCGGCCCCATCACGACCTCGGCGACGGAGATCTTCAACCCGGCGACCGGCCTGTTCACGCTTGCCGCGCCGATGACGATCGTGCGCCAGCAGCACTCGGCGACGCGACTCGGGGACGGCCGCGTGCTGGTCGTCGGTGGCTTTTCGACGGACGGCGACGTCGGCTCGGCGGAGCTGTTCTCGGCCGGCGGCTCAACGATCCCGTAACTGGCGACACGACATTGGAAGGGCGGCGCGAAACCTGCGCCGCCCTTCCTTTTTCCAGACGCGAACTCCCTATTCTGCCCTGATGGCCCGCGACCTCCTCGCCCGCGTCCGTGAAGCCCTCGGCGACCGCTATACCGTCATCACGACGGTGGGGCGGGGTGGCAACGCGACGCTGTTCGGCGCGCTGGACCCGAGCGGCCGCAAGGTGGCGATCAAAGTCCTCCACCCCGAGCTCGCCGTCTCCGTCGCCGCCGACCGGTTTCTGCGCGAAATCCGCTACGCCGCGCAGCTCGATCACCCGCACATCGCCCCGCTGCTCGACTCGGGCGAAACCGACTACCTCCTCTGGTTCGTGATGCCGTTCGTGCCGGGCGAGACGCTGCGGGAGGCGATGCGCCGCCAGCGCATGTTGCCGATCGACGGGGCCGTGCGCGCCGCGACCGAGGTCCTCGAAGCGCTGACCCACGCCCACGACCAGGGCCTGGCGCACCGCGACATCAAGCCCGACAACATCGTCTGCTCCGAGGGTGGCGCGATGCTGGTGGACTTCGGGATCGCGCGGGCGATTGCCAGCTCGGGCGAGGACCGCGTCACCCGCAGCGGCTTCGTGGTCGGGACTGAAGAGTACATGAGCCCCGAGCAGGCCGGCGGGTCGCCCGAAATCGACGGCCGCACCGACCTCTACTCGCTCGGCGTGGTCCTGTTCGAGGCTCTGGCGGGGCGGCCGCCGTTTTCGGCCGCGAGCGCCGCCGCCGTGCTCGACATGCAGCAGCATCACGCGCCGCCCGAGCTCCGCCGGCTGCGGCGCGACGTGCCGCGCGGGCTCGCCGACGTCGTGATGAAAGCGCTGGCGAAGGCGCGGGAAGCCCGCTGGCAGACGGCGGTGGAGATGCGGCAGGCCCTGCTCCCGTACGCCCTCGCGCCCTAGGTTCAGCTATGCGCTACCTCGCTCTCCCCCTGCTCGTGCTCGCCGCCGGCCACGCCGTAGCGCAATCGGTGACGCGCGCGTCGTTGCTCGTCCTGCTGGTGCTCGGCGCCTGCCAGCCCCGGGCCGGGCGGTTGCTGCTCGTCGATCTCTCGCTCTCCGAGCCGGTGACCCTGGAACAGACCGCCGCGCCGTGGCGCGCGGCGGGGTACGACGTGGAGTACCGCCGCTTCTATCCGCATCTGACGCGCGCCGATCTCGCGCGCTACCGCACCGTCATCCTGCTCGGCGGCGCGGAGCCGGAGTATCCGTCGGATGCGCTCACCGTCGGCGATCTCGCGATTCTGACGGAATGGGTGACGCACCAAGCGGGTGGCGTGGTCGTGTTCGGGTACGGGAGCGGCGGGCTCGACCGGTGGGTGATGAACCGGTGGCTCTGGTTCCTGGGGACCGGCATCGCCATCGAGAGTCAGCCGCTCCAGGACACGGTCCGCGGCCCGACGGCCGTGCCCCAGCCGCGGTCCGCGCTGGACAACGCCGGCTTCGCGCCGTTTGCCGCCGGCATCAGCCACGGCCTGCGGGTCCGCCATGCGCGGCAGGCGTTGGCGCGCGCGCCGGCGTCGGCGTTCGTGCGCCAGACGGGCGGCGTCGCCGCGGCGCGCGCGCGGGTGCCCGTCATCGCCGCGAGCCGAGGCCGGCACGGACTCGTCGTCGTCGCGAGCCGCCAGACACTGGCGGCGGGCAACGACGCTGGAGCCGGTGCGTTTCTCGAGACGCTCGCCCGCTGGACGCGCCGCCCAGCCGAATGGGCGGGCATCGCCACAGCGTCCGACCCCGCGCTCCTGGCCGTCCGTGGCGCGCCGCGCCGCGTCGCCG
>JAUYMC010000356.1 GCA_030699545.1 Gemmatimonadales bacterium
CACGGCGCCGCGATGAATGCCGAAATAATTCACGGCCCCCACGATGATGATGTAGAGGGCGCCCAGCAGCTGCTCCGAGCGGATGTCCACCGGACCGACGCCCACGACCACCGCGGCGGGGTCGAAGCCGAAGGTGCGCAGCGTGTAGGCGGAGGCGGTGATGCCGATCGCGCCGAACGCGCCGGGGCGGATGATCCACAGCTCGGCCCAGGCGAAGAGAAACGCCGGCAGCGGCCCGAAGCTCTCGCGCAGAAAGGCGTACACCCCGCCCGAGCGGGGGAAGGCGGCCGCCAGCTCGCCGAACGCGAGCGCGCCGCACAGGACGACCAGGCCGCCCGCCGCCCACGCGAGCAGGAACAGCGACACGTCGTCGACGCGCTGCGCGACGCCGGCGGGCGTGCGGAAGATGCCGCTGCCGATCGCCGAGCCGACGAGGACGGCGACGGCGCTCCAGAGGCCGAGGCGGCGGGAGAGGCGTTCGCCCCAGCGATCCGTTTGAGGTGCGGTCATGGGTGGCAATATTAACGCGCCCTGAGAGGGCGCGCTCGGCTCGGGTGCGATATTGGACGCGCCCTGAGAGGGCGCGCTCGGCTCGGGTGCGCCCTGAAGGGCGCCCCACCGCGCGCTCTTCAGCGCGCACATCACGCCGAGCCCGGGCTCTCAGCCCGGGAAAATTCCACCGCGCGCTCTTCAGCGCGCACATCCGCCGAGCCCGGGCTCTCAGCCCGGGAAATTCCGCCGCGCGCCCTTCAGAGCGCACATCACGCCGAGCCCGGGCTCTCAGCCCGGGAAAATTAACTCCCGAATGTCTCTCGGTTTGGCGGTATTCGTGTAAATTTCGCCGCCTATGACGCGACGCTACACGGTGCTCGCCGGGACGGCCGCCGCCGTCACCTACCTCCTGATCGTGCTGGGCGCCGTCGTGCGGATCACCGGCTCCGGCATGGGCTGCGGCGATCACTGGCCGCTCTGCAACGGCCGCCTGTTTCCGCCGCTCGACGACATCGGCACGCTGATCGAATGGAGCCACCGCCTGGTGGCGGCGGTGGTGTCGGCGCTGGTGGCTGGGCTCGCTCTCTACACGTGGCGGTTGCGCCGCTCCGGCTTCCCCGGGCTTGCGCCCGGGGTCAGCCGCGCTTCCAGTATCGCCTACATCGCGCTGGGGCTGCTCGTCATTCAAGTCCTGCTCGGCGCAGTCACGGTGTGGCTCGAACTGCCACCTTGGAGCGTGATTCTGCACCTGGGCACGGCGATGCTGTTGCTCGCGGTGTTGTTGAGGGCGGCCACCGGCGGTCGGCTGACCCCCGGCGACAGCCGGGGGATCACCGCCCTCCTGGGCTTAACCTTCATCACGGTCCTCTTCGGTGCGCTCACCGCGAATCTCGGCGCTGCGGCGGCCTGCGGCGGCTTTCCACTGTGCAATGGCGAAATCATCCCGAGCGCCGGCGGGCTCGCGCACATCCACTGGACCCACCGCCTGCTGGCGTACGCGCTGGCGATCGCCGTGGTGGTGTGGGCGGTGCGGCGGCCATCGCGACGGTCGCGCTGGCTCGTGGCGCTCGTCCTCGCGCAGGTAGCGCTGGGAGCCGCGACGGTGCTCATGGGACTGCCGGCGGGGATGCAGGCGGCGCACCTGGCGGTGGGGGCGGCGGTGTGGGGCGGCGCGGTGCTGGCGTTGCTGAAATGACAACGCCCCGGGGGGCGTCGTGCTCCCCGGGGCGGGTCATGCTGCCCCTTGGCCGGTGTTCTACTGCCGCGTCACCGTAATCTTGTACAGATGCGCCGGCTCGCCGTGGTCGTCGAAATTGTTGATCCACAGGTAATAGGTTCCGGCCGCGAGCGTCACCTGCGACTGCTCGGGGTTGGACGCGCCGGCGCCGTCGAAGTTACCGACGCAGCACGCACCCGCCGAGTTTGTGTACAGAATGTCGAGATCCGCGCCGGTTGGCCACCCCAAGGTGACCGTGAACGTCGTCGAACCGCTGAGCGTGATGCTGTAGAAGTTGTCGGCCTCGCCCGTCTTGAACCCGTCGTAGAGCACGGTGGTGTCCGCGGTGGTCGCGGGGATCGCGATCGCCACGGCAGGGTTCGGACCATCATTCGGATCATGGGGATTCTCGACGTCGAACGCGGCCACGGTCGCCAGGTCCACGCGCAGACCCGGGACATACGTGACATCCACGTCTGTCACGGTGATCGTCGCCGGTTGCGTCGCGTCCGGCTGCGGTACACGCACGGTCAGCTCATCGGCCGTGCGACTGACGACTTCGCCCAGGATGCCACCGCCGAAGTCGACGTTTGAGCTGGCCGGGTCGAACTTGAGCAGCGCCGTGGAGCTCAGCGTGAACAGCTCTCCGACCTGGGGCGTCGTCGTTGAAGCCGCTCCCGTGAACCCGACCGGCAGGACCGCGACGTCGATCGTATCGTCGAGGCCCCCGCCCTGCACCACCACGCACGAGGCGTCGGGGGTGACTGCGGTCACGATCGCGCCTGACGACGTCGCCGGCACGGGGTCATAGTCGGGGTCGGGCACCACGGTGATGGCGCTCGTGCAGGCCGTGAACGTCACCGGGTCCACGAGCGGTGTTGCGCGCCCGTCGACGACGCTGGCCGTCACGGCAATAGACGTACCCTCGGCGAGCTGCAGGTAAGTGAAGTTCTTGACGATGGCGGCGGGGTTGCCGTCGAAATCCGACAGCGGATCCCCTGCGCATCCTCCAGCCATGGTCAGAACGGCGATGGCGCCGAGCGCTCCGAAAAGACGACGATTCATGCGTACCTCGCTGGATGATCTCACAGGTGAATTAGAACCGCTCGACGTCCTGGACCGCTTCGGGGCCCAGCAGCGATTGCCAGTTGGGCCGGCTCGGCTCCCGGCGGTCATCCGTCCAAATCAACGCATAGTTGCCGAACTGCGTCTGATCGAGAAACACGAATTTCACCAGCCGCCCGCGCGTGTACTTCCAGACCTCATACGGCAGCGTATTGCCCGCCTGCGGCCGCTGCAGCGTTTCCTGCGCCGGCCCGTACTTGATGAAGATCCGGCCCCGGTCGGTCCGCCATCCGGGGATGTCCGCCGTGCCGCCCTCGCGGAAGCGGCGATTGGCCTCCCCGATCCTGCCGTAATAGTCCTCCTGCGCTTCGTTGCGCGGCGTCCCCGCTGTGGGGTCGCGCTTCGCCCAGAACTGCCGCAGGAAGTTCCGCTTCCCCTCGGGCGTGAGCGTGTTGTACATGCCCACTTCGTCCGACGTCATGATGTAAACCAGCGGCGCATACAGCGTGTCGAGCTGCGCTTCGCTCATGACCGCGAACTTATCCCCCGGATCGACCTCGGCAACCGGCGGCCCCGCGTCCATCCCGCCCATCCGGAACGGCGCCTCGCGCGTCACCGCCGTATCGCGTCCCTGCACCACGACTTCAAAGCTGTACTCGCCGGGCGGCAATCCCGCGAGATCCACCATGCCCCGCGTCGCGCCGCCGCCCGCCGCGAACGGAATCCGCTGCGCCGCCGTGGTGACGATCGGCGCTCCTCCAGATCCGGGACCGATCCTCACGCTGACCGCGGCCGTCTCAGCAGTCACGGCGTACCATTCGACGTAATAGCCGAGCTGAGCCTCGCGCGGCGTGAGCAGCGGCCGGTCGGCCGCCTCGATGATCACGCTGCCCTTGCGCAGCTCGCCGGGCCGCGCCGTCGAATCGCCGCTGCCCGTCACGGGACGAATCGCGGTGGCCAGCAGCAGGTCCGACGCCGCCGGCGTCTGCGCAAACGCCACCAGCGGGGTGTGCCGCCGGATCACGCGGCCGGTCGCCGAGTCGCGCACCGTGACTTCCACGGTGTACGCGCCGGGGTTCGCGGCGAACGTGAAGTGCTCGAGTGCCGAGCCGCGGACGGCCGACAGCATGCGGCCGGGCACCGTGCGGGCCCACGTCTGCGTGACCAGCTCCAGATTGGCGCTGTCGCGCACCGAAACGGTGACGCGATAGGCGGCCACGCCGTCGGGGCTCAGCGGATCGAGCAGGGTAAACGGCACCCGGCAGAATCCGTCCACCAGCGTCTGCGTCCCGGCCGGCCGGTAGAAGCGCACCACGCCGACCTCCAGCGCGGCGCTCCCCCCTCCGTCCGGCGTTTGCGGGGCGGCACTCGCGGCGGAAAGCACCGCGAGCACCGCCACCGTTCCCAGCGTCTTCCTCAGCACCGTCTCCCTCAACGTCCCACGACCTTGCTACAGCGTCCGCTTACCAGCCAACGCTGAAGCTCAAGAAGTTGACCGAGCCGAGCGTGCCCATGCTCTTCCACGCGTAATCGAAGCCGAGCGTGGTGGTGCCGCGGGCGTATTCGATGCCGCCGCCCAGGGCGAGGCCGTCGGCGGTGAAGCTGCCGGCGGCTTCCTGCGTGGGGACGCCGAACACGATGTCGTCGGTCTGGTTGTCCGGCTGCATGCTGTAGCTGGCGCGGGCGGCGAGCGAGAAGCCCCGTCCCCCGAGATTCTGCATCGCCCACTCCAGGCCGGCGCCGGCGCCCGGTTTGGTGTTGTTGGGCTGCGTGAACTCCGACAGCACGGTCAACCGGCTTGATCCCTGGACCAGGAGGTCCATGGCGAGGCCGACCCGGAACAGCACCGGCAGTGTCCACGCCGTGGTCGAGAGCCGCGCCGCCTGCTCCTCCTGCGGGATATCCACGGTCCCGAGCGGCGGCTCGCGAATGACGCCAACGCCGAGGTCAGACCCGGTGTGCTCGAGGTTCGTGCCCAGGTTCTGGATCACGAACGACGCGCGGATCGGCCGGGCGCCGACCGACGCGTGGAAGTTCGTCCCGAAGTCCACGGCGACCCCGCTGGCCTTGGCGGTGCCGAGGCGGTCGCTGATGAACTTCACCGAGAGTCCCGCCGAGAAGCGGTCGGAGAAGTTTTGCGCGTACGTCCCGGAAATGAAGGTCTGGCGCACCGAGTAGAGGCGCCCGTCGCCTTCAGGATCCGCGATCGTGTAAATCGGCTGATCGCCGAACCCGAAGGATCCGATACTGATGCCGACGGCGCGCACGCCGCCAGCCAGGGGCAGGGCGATGCCGGCCCAGGCATAGCGGGTGTCCGCGATGTACGAATTACTGGACACCATGACCCCGGGGCGGGCGAGCTGCGCGAGGCCGCCGGGGTTGTAATACAAGGCCGTGACGTCGGTGGCGAGGGCGGCATAGGCACCGCCCAGCGCCGCCCCGCGCGCACCGGCGCCCAGCAGGAGGAACTCCCCCGCCGAGCCGCCGAACGCGGTGTTGTCCTGATTCGCCACCTGCGCGGTGGCGACGGCCGGCGTTGTCGTCAGTGCTGCGGCGAGCACGACCGCGCCGAATCGTTGCAGCAAGTGCTTGGTCATGTTCGTTCTCCTCATGGCGCGAAGTTGACGACGGTGAACCGGCCGACCTTCTGCTTCCCGTCCGGCGCTTCGACGTGATAGAAGTACACGCCGGACGCGACGAACTGGTTGTTGCGGTTGCGGAGGTTCCACGTCAGCTGGCCTCCGGCGGTCGGATCATTCTGCGTCAACACCTGCACGAGCACGCCGCTCGTCGAATAGATCCGGACGATCGCCTGCGCCGGCAGATTGACGAAGTTCAAGACCTTCAGGTTCGCGGTCGTTTCGAGCGCGTTGGTGACGTAATACGGATCCGGCACCGTGTGGATGCGCTCCATGGCCTCGGCCGTGGTCGTCGTCGGATCGAACGTCGATCCCTGGTAATTCACCCGTACCCGCAGGCCGGGAACCGCAGCCGGCCGGACCACCGGTACGTACGCGAAGTTGGCGCCCCCGGCGGAGCCGGTCACCGTGCCGGCGTAGAAGCGGGCATTCCAGACTTCGCCCGCCGCCGGCAACGCGGCCATCTGCATGAGGAAAAAGTGCCCGTTCAAGTAGAAGATGAATCCGCTGCCCGTCGGCGCGAGCGTGGTGAGATCCGCCGCGGACGACGACTCCAGCGCGATCGGGCTCAGCGTGGCGGTGGACTGCAGCACCGCCGGCGTCTGCCCCGTGCCCCCGCACTGCGAGTTGTACGAGGGTGACGGATCGACGCACAGCGGGTCCCCCCACGTGAGGATCGTGTTGTCGCCATCCGGGGTGAGCCCTTCGGTCGTAGCGGCGAACGACGCCTGGGTCACCAACCCCCACGTCGCGCCGATGCGCGAGTCGAACGACACCGGCACCCGATGGGTGACGTCGAAGACGGTATCAATCGTCCCGCCCGCGCCCCAGACGATGCGGAAGTCCGCCGCCCGGACCACCGTGGCCAGCATCGCCTCGAGCAGACGGTACGGGCCGCTGGGCACGGTGTTGTACCCGCGGGGGTGGAAAATCTCAACCCCGGGCATCGCGCCCGCCGTGTTGGTCGGCGCGGCACTGACGCAGCCGACCGGCGATGTCGGACACGACCCGCCGTTGGGATCGGGGGTGTTTTCGTTCGTCGCGCCGGCCCACCAGCGAGGACCGTTGAACGACGAATTGGCCGGATTCCCGTTGATGTCGCCGCGTCCAAACATCGTGAGCCGATAGGCCCCGACGCTGGTCAGCGTGGCCTGCCCGGAGAGCGCATAGGTCGCATCCCCGCCGAACCGCGCCGATTTTGCCGCGTCGATCGCCGTCGCTTCGAAGGCGGTCGAGGCGGTACGGATCAACTCGTACTGATGCTGTTCCAAGGCGACGCTGAACGTCACCGGTGCTCCCGCTCCTTGCCCGGTCAGATAATAGATCGTCGCCTGGAAGCGGCCGGGGAGGAAGTCGAACGCCGGATATCCCGGCCGGACCGAATCGATCGTGACCGTGAGGCTCCCGTTGCCGAGGATCTGCGGCAGGAACGCCGCCAGACCCACGTCGATGCCGTTCGTCGGCGGCATCGGGCCTGTGAAAATCCCCGTCGCCGGATCGATCGTCGGCAGCGCCGTCGCCGTCAGCACGGTGCCGTCGGCGCCCAACAGCTCGGGCGGGGACAGCACGCCCGCCGTTTCCTGGCCGGACGGCCGCCGCGGTATCACCGTCTTGGTGATGCGCGGCGACTCGAGCGAGCTTGGACCCGAGCTCACCGAGTTCAGGTCGAAGGCCGTGACGACGTAATGGTAGGTGAAGCCGTTCAGCGCGGTGTTGTCGGTGAACGCGAACGGCACGCCGTTGTCCCGCAGCGGGGGCAAGCCGCTGCCGCCGCCCGTGACGGCGGTGTCGGCGATGATGGGGAGCACCGTGCCGCGGCGCGCCACGAAGACGGTGTCGCCGCCCGGCGTCACGACGACGCTGTCGGAGGGTCCGCGCAGCTCGCTCCGCTCGCCCGGTTTGACCTGAACGATCTGTCCGGCGAGCGGCGTATCGAAGAAGACCGTCCGCGGCGTCACCGTATCGAACACCTCGGGGCAGTCGGCCTGGAGACCCAGCTCCGGCGCGCATTGCACGAGACCGTCGCCGTTCAGGTCGCCGTAGGAGATCGACCCGGTGAAGTCCCGGAAGAACGTGCCGCTATAATCGAACTGGACGAGCAGCTGCAAGTCACCCGAGGTGCGCCCGCGGTAGATCCGGTACCCCTCCACGTCGAACTGCCGGAAGTTCGGATCGTACAGCGGATTCAGGTTGCCGAGCGTATCGAACGGCTCGCTCGCAATCGTATAGAAGAGATCGCCGAGGGTTTCCGATTCGCTCTTCTGCCAGACGACGGTCACCTGATCGTCGCCCGGTACGAGGAAGAACTGGGGCGCGATCGGCGCGTTGGGCAGCAGGAACTTCGCATCGAACACCGCCTGCGCCACGAGCGCCTTGTCGAGCAGCGAGCGGTCGACGGTCGTCACCTCGCTTTGCTGGATGATCGAGTCGTCGTTCGCGTCGCTGGCGGACACCCAGCCGGCCACGCGATCGATGAGCCGGACGCGGCTGGGATCTTCGAACAGCGAGTCGCCCGTGAACGGCACCTCGGGCGGGTGGTCGTCGCCGGGGGTGATGCCCGCGTCGGCTACCGGCGCCGCCTGGATGTAGGCGACTACGATCGTCGCGGATTGTCCGGGACCGAGCGTGAACGGACCCGACGCCTGATAGAAGCGGGCATCCGCCTGCTCCTGGGCGAGATAGCAGAGCCGCCGCTCGCGCGCTTCTGCGGGATCGGTGAACGGATTGCATTGCACGTCCGCCGAGCCGAAGAAGCCCGACAGGCGGCGGTACAGCAGGTGGTCGCCGACGGCGTCCGCGAACGGCGGGCCGTTGGTCGTGTTGGAGAACAGCGTCAGCCCCACTTCGACGCCCGGCGAGGACTCCGGCGACTTCAGGTACTTCACGCCGATGAACCCGGGGCCGGAGAAGAAGGGATCGCCGTAGATCGTCGCGTCGTCGAGAGACCAGCCGGGCCCTCCGAGGAACGTGCCGGAGTAGGTCGAGCCGATGTTGAACGGCAGGAACGCCGTCGAGTAGTTGTCGCCGAAGTCGGCCACGTCGGCGTCCATACCGAACGCGGCGAACATGCTGGTCAGCGCGTAGCCGCCGTCGGGAATGTCGAGGCCGGGAAACTTCTGCTCGTTGAGCGTCTGGAAATTCGCGCCGATCGTGGCGACTTCGGCCTGGATCGCCGGGTCGAGCGAGGCGTAGGCGGCCGGGTCGCTCGCGGTCACGTTATAGAACGTGAACACGAAGTAGAGGATGTCTTCGTTGCCGGCCGGGAAGTTCCAGGCCAGGGAGCGCTGCTCGACCATGATCCCCATCGGGTGCTCGCGGCCGCCCAGCTGGATCGGATTGCCTTCCCAGTAGCGGACCCAGGAGTCGCCGTCGGAGATGCGATTCTGGCCGAGCAGCACCGGATGATAGATCGCCGAATCGCGAACGACGGCGCCGTTGGGCCAGATCGCCAGATCGCCCGGATCGAGCGAGCTGAACACCAGCGACAGCGCGTCGCCGCTGACCTGGTCGCCGCGGGGATCGAAGAACCACGCGCCGGCGGTGTCGCCGGCCCAGGCGAAGCCGGCGGCCGGATCGACCACGGCGGCGAGCTGGAGGCCGGAGTTGAAGATGTATTGGTTGTTCGTGCCCTTGGGCCAGAAGCCGCCGCCGCCCACCGGCGAGCCCGAGAACGCGGTGCAGACCTGGCCGACGTTGTCGATGCCGCACTGGATGCGGTTGGCTTGCAAGAGCAGCCCGGAAGACGCGAACAGGTTGAGGGCGCGCGACCGCGGCCGGTTGGGCACCGGCACGGCCGACACCGCCGTCGCCAGAAACCCCGTGGCCAGCGACAGCAGCACGCCGGTTCGCACGAAGCGACTCCACACAGTTGAACGCATGATCACCCCTTAGTCGGAAGACTGGCAGGCGGCGCCGGCCCGAAAGCCGACGCCGCCCTGGATCACCTAGAACCGCAACTCGAAGCCGAGCCGGATGTGCCGGCCGGGCGCGTAGAACCGCCAGGAGCCGAAGAACGCCTCGTAGAAGGCGTTGAACGCCCGCTCCTGCTCGGCAACGGTGTACGTCCCGTCGCCGTCGCCGAACCGCTGCTCCACCCGCCGCAGGGACTCGCAGTTGATCTGCGAGCCCCACCCGGCGCAGCTGCTCAGGTCGACGCTGTTGCCCGCCTCGAGCGCGCCGGCCAAGCGGGCTTCCCCCCACAGCGAGGAAAACTCGGCCGTTCCCGCCCCCTCGGACGTGCCGATGGTCTGGACCCGGTGCTCGTCGTTGCGGATGTCGCCCGTCTCGGCGAACAGTTGCACGACGTTCCGGAAGTTGAAGACGTTCCGGGCATCGGCGAACAGCGTCATGTCGAGCTGTCCGATGCGAATCCCCTTGTTGACGCGCAGGTCGACGTTCTTGGTCCACGGCATCTCATGCGCGTTCAGGGTCTCGCCCTCTTCGGTCTGGCCGCCCAGCCCGAAGTTGAGCCGGGGAGCCGTCTGGCCGTTCCCCACGTTCTCGAGGCGCGTGTACGGCAGGCCGCTCTGCACCCGGAACGTCGCGAAGACGCTCACGTCGCGCAGGAGGTTGCCGAGCGTCGTGCCGGACCGCCAGTCGCTGGGCAGGGTCAGCGCCACCGACCCCACCAGGTTGTGCGTTCGGTCGTCGTTCGTCCGCTGCGCCGCCTCCGGGGGAGGCGTGCGCTCGCCCTGGCCGGACACCTGCCGGGCGAACGTGTTCAGATACGAGAACGGATCGGAGCCCGTGTTTTTCGACGCCTGGAACGTATAGGCGATCGCCGAGCTGAGGTTCGGGCCCGCGCGCCAGTCGAGCTTCAGGTCGACGCCGCGCGAGTTGCCGAAGTCCCGGTTCGTGAGAACGTTGATGCTCGTCACCCGCGTGGCCTCGCGCGGATCGATGAACGGCAGGATGCGCGCCGCGAAGTCGGAGACCTTGTCCTTGTTATACGCCGACACGTCGAGCACCAGGTCCTGGCTGAACGCGTGCCGCACGCCGAACTCGAACAGGATCGACTTGCCGAAGTCGAGGTCGCGCCCCACCCGGTCGTTCGTGTTGGTGAACGACAGGTCGTTGTTGACGCCCTTCATCAGGGTCGTGAATTCCGGCGATTGCACCTGATGCGCGTAGGAGAGCCGGAACCCCGTCTCTTCCGTGATCGGGAACGACACCCGGAGCCGCGGCGAAATCGTGCTATGGCCCACGCTCTTGGTGAACGTCCGCGCGACGGAGTTGGCGTACGCCGTGTCATCCGTGGCGGACGCCGGATTCCAGAACACCGGCCCCGACGACGAGATGTGGAGCGGCGTGTTCGGGAATTCGCCGTTGCTGTTGTAGTAGTCCCAGCGCGCGCCGACCTCGAGCACGACGTCGCCGAGGTCGAGGCGGTCGGCCGCGAACAGGCCGTACTGCACCGGCTTCACGACGTACGCGTCCATGAAGATCTGGCGCTGCAGGTTGCTGCTCCAGAACGACAGGTCGCTGCGCTTGCCGTCGCCGCCCAGCGTGAACCGATGATACCGGTTCGCCTGCCAGTCGACCACGACACGGCCGCTGATCCGGCTCTCCGAGAGCAGCGACGCCGCCACGGCGATGCCGTGCGTCCACCAGTTCCGGCCTGAGCCGACGCCGTACGGATTGATGCGGCCCGCGATACCCAGATCGAGATCGCTGCGGCCGAACAGGGGGACGCCCCGCGTCCCGGAGTTCGTGCGGACATCGCGGATGATCTGATCCGTGATCGGGAAGGGGAAATCGCCGAAGCCGGCGAAATTGAGCGCCCCGAGCTGGATGCCCAGGCGCGGGTTGCGGGTGCCGGCTTCCGACTCCGGATCGAGCGGGCCCGTGATCGCGCGCTCCCGCGCGTACGACAGGTTGGCGTTGATCGCGAGCGAACGCTCCGCGCTGCGGCTCACCTGATGGTTCAGGTTGAGGATCGCGAGGCGGTTCCAGCTGTGCACCCCGCGATACTGCGACGGGTTGTCGAGGTTCGTCCCCGGCGTGAAGCGCTGCTGCTCGCCGCTGGCAATGCCGGTCAGCGAGACGCTCGAGCCGCTGCCGTACGTGTACTGCAGCTTGCCCTGCAGGTTCACATCGCTTTCCCAATCCATCGGGCGCAGCAGGCCCTGGCACTCGAACCCGTAGTTGCTCTGAATCGCCTGAGTCGCCGTGTCGGCCGCGGAGCCGAGACCGCCGCACGCGCCGCTGTACTGCGCGTAGCGCGGCAGCACGATCGTCGACACGCTGCCGTCGTCCTCGGTCGTCGTCACGACTTTGTCCACGCCGGCGCGCACGAACGACAGCTGGTCGGCCGCATCGATGCTGCGCAGCGCCGAGAGCTGTCCCTGGAGCACCGCGGATCCGAAGAACCGCAGGTTCGACACGCCGGGCACCGGGCCGCCCAGCGAACCCTCAAAGCGGTTCAGGCCTACGCTCGAGCCTGAGCCGAACGGCTCGTCGGTCTCGTACGACAGCGAGCCCTCGAGCCGGTTGCCGCCGGAGCGCGTCGTGAACGACACCACGCCCGACTGCGCGTCGGAGAACTCGACGCCGAGCGCGCCGGTCGTGACCGACGCCTCTTCGATCGCGTTCGTGCCCAGCTGGACGCGGGACGAGCCGCTGTTGGTGCCACGTACCGGCGTACCGTCGACATAGATGTTCGCTTCACCGGGCCGGCCGCCGCGGATCGAGACGCCGAGTCCGGCGCCCGACTCCACGACGCCCGGAGTTAGCGCGATGATCTGTCGCACGTCGTCCACCGGCAGCCGATCCACCAGCTCGCCCGCGATCGTCGTCCGCGTCGCGACCTGGTCGCGCGGCACGATCGGATTCGCCTGCGCCGACACCGTGATGCCGGTCAGCACGACGGCCGACGACTGCATCGGAATGTCGACGGTCAGCGTATAACCGCCCTGCACGCGGACGTTGCGGACTTCGGCGGGGGCGTAGCCGATGAACTGCCCGCGAACGGTATGCGTTCCGACCGGCACGTTGTTGATGAAGTAGTAACCCCGCTCGTTACTCACCGCGCCGAACGATGTCCCCACCACGAACACCTGCGCGTTCGCGATCGGCACGCCGGCCTGATCGGTCACCGTACCTTCGATCTTTCCCGTCGTCTGCTGCGCCGCGAGCGGTGCCGTCGCGAACGCGAAGGCAACCGCGAAACCGGCGGCGACGACGAGGAAGCGACCAAAGGTGCTCCTCACACGATGCGTCATGGATGCATCCTCCAAAGGCGTGAATGCGCGTGGACTACCGAACGGAAATGAGAATGCCGACACGCCACCTCCTTCTGGTCTACCAGGGTGAGACGGCTGGGGTTAGTGCTTCCTGTTGGTAAGCTGCCGCCACGTAACGGCACCGTCAAGAACTCCAACCGCGCGGCGAAAATGTCCCTCGCCGCCAAGACCCGCAAGGCCCCTCACACCAGCCATAACTCGCGCTGCGGCGCCTGGGGCGTGACCTCAGGCCCTGTTTCGTGCAGGAACACATTGATCTCGCTGCGCATGCCGAACCGGCCCGGCAGGTAGATCCCCGGCTCCACCGAAAACCCCACCCCCGCCACCAGTGGGCGCTCGTCGGCCGTCTCGAAATTGTCGATGTGCGGCCCCGAGCCGTGCAGGTCACGATCGATCGAATGCCCCGTGCGATGCACGAACTGCGCGCCGTACCCCGCCGCCTCGATCACGCCCCGGGCGGCGTCGTCGAGCTGCGCCCCCGTCACCCCGCCCCCGCCCCAGCCGTCCCGCAGCCGCGCCACCGCCGCATCCCGGGCGTCGCGCACCGTCTCCCAGACCTTCCGCACCTCGGCGTCCGGGTCTCGCCCGGCAAAGGCCATCCACGTCTGA
Source organism: Gemmatimonadales bacterium (assembly GCA_030699545.1). Classification (GTDB taxonomy): domain Bacteria; phylum Gemmatimonadota; class Gemmatimonadetes; order Gemmatimonadales; family GWC2-71-9; genus 20CM-2-65-7. Next base: position 13,263 of record JAUYMC010000356.1, read on the forward strand.
TCGGCGAAGACGGTGCCGAGCGCGGGCCCGGCCCACAAGTCGAGCAGCATCACGTCGCCGGCGGCGAGCGCCCGGTCGGCGCCGGCGCGCGGCTCGTAATGCGGATTGGCGGCGTTCGCCTGGAAGCCGACGATGCACGGATGGTCGGTCACGAGCCCCGCGCGCGCGAACGCGTCGGTCACGCGCTGCTGCACCGCCGTCTCGCGCACTTCGGCGCCGCGCGCCAACTCGGCCCCGGCCCACACCAGCGCGTCCCGCGCGATCCGCGCCAACTCCTCGGCGGCCCGGCGGTGACCCGCCAGCTCCTCGGGCGACCAGCGCGCCGCGAAGCGCGTCACGAGATCGCCCGACGACACGACGCGCGCGCCGAACTCCTCGATCAGCTGCACCACGCCATGCGGCACGCGATCGAGATACGGCACGGCGTCGCGCGGCGACACCTCCATCGCGACGGTCTTGCCGGCCACGAGCTCGCGCAGCAGCGCGTGCAGCTCGCGCCAGGCGGCGTAGGGACGGACGTCGCCGGGAAATCCGTCGAACGACGCCAGCTCGATGCGATGCGCGATCGCGACGGGCCGCCCGGATTTCGGCAACAGCACGAAGAACCGCCGCGTGCCCATGCCGTGGATGCCCGGCACGCGCGTCGCCGCCGGATTCACGCCGCGGAAATCGTACAGCAGCCAGGCGTCGGCGCCGATCGCCTCCAGCAGCGCGCCGAGCGCGGCGAAATCGAATCCCGACAGCGGAGCCGCGGTCATTGATGCCGGGGATCGGGAGCGGCCGCGCGCCATTCGCACGCGTCGGCGCCGCGCGCGCGGCAGGAGACGTGCAGCATCGCGCCTTCATAGCCGATGAGCAACCGCAGGATCTCGACGAGCCCCGCGCCGTACAGGCCGCAGGCGGCGCCGTCGGGCGTCGCGTGGATCGCGAGGGGATCGGCCACGCGCGCGACCGGGAGGCGGTGCTCGCGATGCAGATCGGCGCCCAGCACGGCGCGGGCGGCCCGGCGCGCGGCG
>JAUYMC010000357.1 GCA_030699545.1 Gemmatimonadales bacterium
TCCTCGGCCGAATCCACGAGCGCGACGTCCGGCCCCATGACGCGGCTCAGCAGCGGTTTGAGCAGCGGATAGTGCGTACACCCGAGGACGAGCACGTCCACGCCGGCGCGCTGTAGGGGCGCCAGGGACTCGCGCGCGATCAGCTCCGTCGCGGGGTGATCGAACCACCCTTCTTCCACGAGCGGCACGAACAGCGGACACGCCTGCGCGTGGACGCGCGCGTCGGGCCGCAGCGCGGTGATCGCCCGCTCGTAGGCACCGCTCGCGATCGTGCCGGCGGTGCCGATGACGCCGATCGTACCGGTCTTGGCGGCGGCGACGGCGGCCCGCGCGCCCGGCTCGATGACGCCCACTACCGGAACGGGGGAGTGCGCCTTGAGATGGTCGAGCGCATGCGCCGTGGAGGTGTTGCAGGCGACGACCACGGCTTTCACCCCGCGCTTCAGGAGATAGGCGAGGATTTCTCCGCTGTAGCGGCGCACGGTCTCCGGAGACTTGGGGCCGTAGGGCACCCGCGCGGTGTCGCCGAAGTAGATGATCGATTCCTGCGGCAGGCGCTCGAACAGCGCGCGGGCGACCGTGAGTCCCCCGATGCCGGAATCGAAGACGCCGAGCGGCGCGGACTTCACGGCCGCGGCAGCGCGGGAAGCGGCAGGCTGATGCCGATCCCGTTCGGGAAGGCGCGGACTTGCAGATCGGCGGGAAAGTCCTGGAGATGCGCGGAGACATAGGCTTCGGCGCCGGCGAACAGGTGATTGAAGATCCAGAGCACCAGCCAGTCTTCGACTTCCTGCCGCTTGGCGCGCGTGTTGGGGGAGCCGATCGACTTGAGGTAGTTCGCCTCTTCCTGTGCTTTGAGCGTCATCATCGCGGTGACGCCTTCCCACGCCACGAAGGCGGCGCCGGTGGTGTGCCGTCCGGTGACCGCCTGCCCCCACCCCGGCAGGAGCAGCGAGCGCCAGAACGCCGCCATCGGGCGGACGTGATGGAGCGTATCGGCGGGGAGGATGATGGCTGCGGTGGTATCCTGCGCGGCCAGACGGCCGGAGGGCCCGACGGCCAACAGGACCGCCGCCGCCAGCACGGTCGGTCTCACCGCGCCACCAGAACGTTGAGGCGGGCGCGCTCCAGCTCGACCCTGCATTCGCGTGTTCCCGGCTCGCGCAGCTCTCCATCGACGTGCACGACCAACGGCTCCTCCGGGGAGCGGATGACGAACTTGGCGGTCCGGAACAGCGCGACCTCCGGCATGGTGGTGTGCGTGCCCAGCAACACCCGCGGGATGGCGATCAGAAACCGCGGCAACGACACCCGGCGGATCAGACACACATCGAGCTTGCCATCGGTGGGATCGGCGTCGGGGGCAAAGCGGTAGCTCCCGCCCGCCGTGGTGCCGTTGCACACTTCGACCATCATCATGTACCCCCGCTCCCGAAATCCGGGCGCGGCGAGGTCGAGGAGGGGCGGTTGGAAGGCAAAGAACGTGCGCACGATGGGGACCAGATACGAGAGGAAGCCGCGCAGCGCCGTCATGCGGTTGCGGGTGCGCACGACCGCGGGGCCGAAGCCGAAGCCGGCGCTGTTCACGAACCACTCATCCAGGATCCGGCCGACGTCGAAGCGGCGGGATCGCGCGGTGACGATGCGGGCGACAGCGTCGGCAGGGGAATGGTCGTAGACGCCCAGCAGTTTGGCGAAGTCGTTACCCGACCCGACCGGGACGACGCCGAGGGCGGCATCGGCGTCCACACGGAGCAGGCCGTTCGCCACCTCGTGCACGGTGCCGTCTCCGCCCACCACCACGACGTGGCGCGCGCCTTCGCCGACGGCCTGGACGGCGAGGTCAGCCGCATGGCCGGGACGCTCCGTGCGGAGCACGTCCACGGCCCATCCCTGCGCGCGAAAAGCGCGGCACACGGGGCCCTCGGCCCGTCGCGCCGCGCCACGTCCCGCGGTTGGATTGACGATCAGATGAGCGTGCAGCACGCGGCCAACAAGATACCACCGCGTTTACGCCTTCGGCGTCAGATACCCCTCGTCCCAGTCCACGGCGAAGTCCACGCGACAGCGGCCGCAGAGCATGCGGCTCGGGTGCCCGCGCAGCGGCACGCGGTCGCGGCACGACGGACAGACGGCGTACTGGGGACCCATCTGGACGGTGGCCGGGACCTGCTTGGGGCGCGGGACGACGGTCCAGCGCCGCGGCGGTGAGTTCGACAGTTGCAGGAAGGCCCGGACGACCGGGACGGGCGTGCGATTCACATCGACGAGGGCGGCGAGTCCTTCGACCTTGATCAGCCGATACCAGGCGCCGCGGCGCAGCTTGCAATTCAGATCGGCCTGCAGACGAGCCCATACCATCGGTCAACGCTCGCGTGTCCGGGGGAGGACTACAGTGCAACACGGACGCCCGGCCGTCAATGCGATATGACCTCGGTGCGCGTGACCACCGTCACGCGGGAACGACACGCCGCTGTGGACCTACGAGTCGTCCCAGCCGATGTCGAAATGCCCGTTGCACTTGGGGCAGCGCATGCGTGCCGGAAAGTCAACTGCGACGCCGGCTGGCGGGAGCGTGTAGGAATCGAACCTACCGAGGCTCAGTCGAGCCCCAAACAGTTTTGAAGACTGCTCAGGCCACCAGGCCCAATCCACTCCCCTAGCCTTTGACGGCGATGACGTCGATCTCGACGCGCGCGGCCTTGGGAAGACCGGCGGCCTGCACGGTCGAGCGGGCCGGCTTGTGCGTACCGAAGTGCCGCGCGTACACCTCGTTCATCTGGCTGAAGTCGGCCATGTCGGCGAGGTAGACGGTCGTCTTGACGACGTTGTCGAGCCCGGTGCCGGCGGCGGCGAGCACGGCCTTGAGGTTGGCGAACACCTGCTCGGTCTGCTCGGCGGTAGTCCGGCCGACGAGCTCGCCCGTGGTGGGATCGAGCGCGACCTGGCCGGCGGTGAAGATGAGGCCGTCGGCCGTAATCGCCTGGCTGTAGGGGCCGATGGCCTTCGGCGCCGCGTCGGTCGCGATGACGCCGAGTCCCGTAGTCTTCCGCATCAGAACAGTCCCTCGATCGTGCCATCAGGATGAAGGCGCATGCGCTCGGCCGCCGGCGTTTTGCCGAGTCCCGGCATGGTCATGATGTCGCCGGCGAGCGCGACGACAAACCCGGCGCCGGCGGACGGCAGGATGTCGCGCACGTGCAGCGTGAAGCCGGTGGGCGCGCCCAGCCGTGTGGCGTCGTCGGAGAAGGAATACTGGGTCTTGGCCATGCACACCGGCGTCTCCCCGAGCCCGAGCCTGGGCAGGAGATCGAGCGCCCGCTCCGCGGCCGCCCCGAACGACACGCCGGCCGCGCCGTACATCTCGCGCGCGATCGTCTCGATCTTCTCCCGGATGGGCCGATGGACGTCGTACAGCGGCCGGAACGTTCCGTCGGTCGAGTGCGCGAGCAGCGCCAGCAGCGCCTCGGCGGCCGCCAGGCCGCCTTCCCCGCCCCGCTCCCAGACGTCGCAACGCACCGCCTCGGCGCCCTCGGCGGTACTGACCGCGCGTACCACGTCCAGCTCCGCATCGGTGTCGCTGATGAAGCGATTGACGGCCACCATCGCGGGGAGCCCGAAGCGCTTCACGTTGCGGATGTGGCGGCGCAGGTTCTCGCACCCGCGCTCGACCGCGGCCGCATCGGGAGCGGCCAGCGCTTCCTTCGAGACGCCGCCGTGCATTTTCAGCGCGCGCACCGTCGCCACGATGACCGCGGCTTCGGGCCGGAGACCGGCCATGCGGCACTTGATGTCGAAGAACTTCTCCGCCCCCAGGTCGGCGCCGAATCCCGCCTCGGTGAGGACGATGTCGGAGAGGGCGAGTCCGAGCCGGGTCGCCACGACCGAATTGCAGCCGTGCGCGATGTTGCCGAAGGGGCCGCAGTGGACCAGCGCGGGCCCGCCCTCCAGCGTTTGCACCAGGTTCGGGTTGATCGCGTCCTTGAGGAGCAGCGACATCGCGCCCTGGGCCTTGAGGTCGCTCGCGCGGACGGGCGACTTCTCGCGGCGCAGCCCGACGATGATCCGCGCGAGCCGGTTCTCGAGGTCGGTGCGATCGGTCGCCAGCGCGAGAATCGCCATGATCTCCGAGCCCGGGATGATGACGAACCGCTCTTCGCGGGCGGGACCGCCCGTCATGCCGCCCAGGCCGACGACGAGACTCCGCAGCGCGCGGTCGTTCATATCGATCGTGCGCGGCCAGGTGATCCGCCGGGGATCGAGGCCGAGGGTGTTGCCGTGATGCAGGTGGGCGTCGAGCAGCGCGGAGAGGAGATTGTGCGCGCTCGCAATCGCATGAAAGTCGCCGGTGAAGTGAAGATTGATGTCCTCCATCGGCACGACCTGCGCGTATCCGCCGCCCGCGGCGCCGCCCTTCACGCCGAAGACCGGGCCGAGCGACGGCTCGCGCAGGCACAGCATCGCGTTCGTGCCGAGCCGGCGCAGGGCCTGAGCGACGCCGACCGTGACGGTCGACTTCCCTTCCCCCGCCGCGGTCGGGCTGATGCCGGTGATCAGCACGAGCCGGCCCCGGGGCGGGCGGCGCTCCAGCGCGTGGAGACCGATCTTCGCCT
>JAUYMC010000364.1 GCA_030699545.1 Gemmatimonadales bacterium
AGCGCCCCCGTATAGCCCCCCACCGCGTAAAACCCCTCGTTCATGTCGAGCGCCATGATCGCGCGAGGATCGGCGGCGAGCGCCCGGATCGTGTCGCGGGGCCAGACCGCGCGAATCGGACGGGTCGGCCCCACGAGAGAATCCGGGATCGCCGCGCGGACCCGCGCCGCGAGCGTCGCGTCGGTGCTGTCGCGCGGCAGGATCATCACGCTGCCGCCGCTCACGTGCACGGCGGCTTCCCAGCCGAGGACCCCGGACGTATCCCCCCGGATCAGGCCCGCGTTCGCAAGCAGCACCCCGGGGCGCAGGCGCTGCGCAAAGTCGAGGAACCCGTGGTCGGACGTCACGATGAGGGTCGTGCGGCGTCCTTCGTCCGTCGCTTGCACCGCCGCGAGAATGAGCCCGAGGCGGCGATCGATGTTGCGGAGCCCGGCGATGGCGGAATCGCTCCAGATGCCGAACACGTGCTTCGCGTGGTCGAGGTCGATGAGATGCACCGCGACGAAATCGGGGTCCCAGCGCCGGAGGATTTCCGCCCCCCAGTGCGCGCGCAGCGAATCGTCCGGCCTCCCCTCGGGAGGCGCGCCGAGTGAATCGAGCAGCCAGGGCGTGCCCAGCGAGCGGAGCGCGGCCAGCTGCGATCGAGCGCCGGGGCCCTCTTCCCACGCATCCGGGATGTTGTAATGGATGCTGGGATCGTGGGCGGTCACGGGCCAGAATACGGCCGCCACCCGCAGTCCGGCCGCGTGCGCCGCGTCGAACACCGTGGGGACCAGAATCTCCGCGTGTTCGAGATACGCGGGCGAGAAGTCCCGCCGCTCGTTTGGGGGAACGAAGATATTGTTGGCGTACACCCCGTGCCGAGCCGGCGGGACTCCGGTGACGATCGTCGTATGCGACGGGAACGTCACGCTTGGCAAGGAACCGACGACGCCGGCCGCGAACGCGCCCGCGCGGCGCAACGAATCGAGCGCCGGCAGCCGGACGCCGGCCGATTCGGCGCGCCGGAGATCACCCGCCCACAGACCGTCCACCGAGATCAAAACCACGCGGGGGCGCAGTCCCGCGGGCTCGGCGTTGGGAGCGGGGCCGCGCGGCGCGCAGGCGGCGAGGACGAGCGAGGCGAGGAGCAGGGGGCGCATGAGGGTTAACTTACGCCATGCCCCTGGTGTTGACGATCGCCCGCTACGCCGTGTTCGGCTGCGTGGTCCTGGCCGCCCTCGCGGCGCTCGGATCGTGGCTGGTGCGCACGCGGCGCGTCTCGCCGTTCGGCGCCTTCGGGCGCGGCCTCCGCTCCGCCACCGACCTGTTCATCAACCCGGTCGAGCGGCGCCTGGTCCGGATGGGGGGCAACCCGGCGCATGCGGGCGGCTGGCTGATCGTCGTGGCGGCGGTCGTCGGCATCGTCTTCCTGTCGGTGTTCGGCTGGCTCCTCACGTCGTTCCGGACGGTTCAGTTCGCCGCCGCAGCCGGTCCCCGCGCCACGGCCGCCATGCTCATCGGCATGATCTACAGCATCCTCGTGTTTGCGCTGCTGGTGCGCGTGCTCGGCTCGTGGTTCGGCGCGCACCGCTATGCGCGCTGGATGCGCCCGTTCTACATCCTCACCGACTGGATCGTCGAGCCGCTGCGCCGCATCCTGCCGACGTTCGGCGCCTTCGATCTGAGCCCGCTGGCCGCCTGGCTCGCGCTGTACATGCTGCGGCAGCTGCTGCTGGCGGCCCTCCGGTTCTGAGCCCTCCCGCTCGCCTGACCATCCACGTCGTGCCGCGGTCGCGCGCGACCGAAGTCGCGGGCCGCCACGGCGACGCGCTCAAGATCCGCCTCGCCGCCCCGCCCACGGGCGGCGCCGCGAACCGCGAGCTGGTGCGCTTTCTCGCCGAACGGCTGCGAGTGCCGCGCAGTGCCGTGACGATCACCGCCGGGCAGGCCGGCCGACGCAAGACCGTGAGGATTGCCGGCCTGGAGACGGCGGCCGCGCTCCACGCGCTCGAGCGATCATGAGACTGCTCAAGACCCTCGTCGCCTTCGTCGTAGGCACGATCGCCGGCGCCATCGGCAGCAAGGCCTTCGGGCCGTTCGGCGCCGTGCTGGGCTTTATCGGCGGGGGGGTGGCGGCGTGGTGGGTGGTGCGGAAGATGGGGTTTTGAAGATCTTGAAGAGGTAATACAGCGAGGGGAACAGGACGAGCGCGCCGAGTCCCAGCGCCCCCAGGACCAGCTCGAGCGTTACCCGCGGGGCCGCGGCCACCGCGATGGTCAAGTCAGGCGGCACCAGGTAGGGATACTGCGCCAGCCCCCATCCCCAGAGAATGAACGTGACCTGCGCGGCGGCGCCGACCCGCGCCAGGTGATAGCGGCGCCCCCACAGCGCCGCGAACGCCGTGATCGCGGCGATACCCGTGAGCGCATGCAGCGGCAGGGCCCACGACGCGGCCACCAGCCGCCCACCCACCAGCGGAATGTCGCGCGACAGCAGCAGTCCCAGCGCCGCGGTCACGAACACCGCCACACCCGCGGCCAGCGCCCGGCGACGGAAGTCTTCCTGGAGATCGGTCTCCCGCGCTTCCAGCGTCAGATAGACCGCGGCGAGAAAGGCGAAGCACGCGAGCGCGAACAATCCCACCGCGAACGCGAACGGCGTGGCCCAGGGCTCAACGTACACCGTAACGAACTGCTCCGTGCTCCCTGCTCCCTGTCCTCCCACCGCTCCCGAAGCGACCGCTCCCACCGCGACGCCGAGCAGCACGGGCGTGATCAGGCTGGCGATCGCGAAGATCCGTCCCCACGTGGCTTCGACGTCGCGCTCGCCGCCGTAACTCCGGAACGTGAACGCCGACCCGCGCAGCACGATGCCGAGCAGGACGAGGGTGAAGGGGACGTGGAGGACGATCGAAAGCCGGGCGAACGCCGCGGGGAAACAGGTGAACAGCAGCACCACGGCGAGGATCAGCCAGACGTGATTCGCCTCCCACACCGGGCCGATGGCGTGCGCGATCAGGTGGCGCTGGCGCCGGCGGTTGGGGCCCGAGGCGAGCAGGTCCCACACGCCGCCGCCGAAATCGGCGCCGCCGAACAGCACGTACGCGGTCAGCGCCAGCAGAATGATCGCGGCGAGGGCGTCCGCGAGCGTCACGTCCGGGGACTCTGGATGATGTGGCGGTACAGCAGCCAGGCGACGATCGCCCCGAGCGCGCAGTAGAGCAGTGTGAACAGCGTGAACGGAACGACGAGCCCCGGCATCGGCGTCACGGCGTGCGCGGTCTTGAGGACGCCGGTGTTCACCCACGGCTGGCGTCCCAGCTCGGTCACCATCCACCCCGCTTCGGTCGCGATGAAACCGAGCGGCGTCGCGATCGCCACGGCCCAGAGGAACCGGCGGCTCGAGCCGAGGGATCGCTTGCGCCATGCCCGCCACCCCGCCCACAGGCCGACGCAGGCGAGGTAGCTCCCGATCGCGATCATCACACGAAATGACGTGCGGACCAGCGGGACGTTGGGCCGTTCATCGGGTGGAACGGCGTCGAGTCCCTGGACCACGGCGTGCGGATCGTGGAACGCGAGCAGGGACAGCGCATAGGGAATCTCGATGCCGAAGGCGATCGAGAACGGCGCGGCGGCGCGGGTGTGCTCGAGCCCCTCCATGGCCGCGAACTTGACCGGCTGATCGCGCGCCACCTGCCGCGCCGCGATGTCGCCGGAGATGGGCTGCAGCACGGCGGCGGGAGCCGCGACCAGCAGGCCAATGGCCAGCGCATGGCGGTGGAACGCGACGCCCGGCCGCCGCAGCAGGAAGAAGGCATGAATGCCGGCGACGGCAAAACCGGTCGCCACGTACGCCGCCAGCGTCATGTGCAGCGTCTGCTGGAAGGCGGCGGGATTGAGCATCGCGGCGATGGGGTCGATATCGGTCAAGGCCCCGTCCACCAGCGTGAAGCCGGCCGGCGTGTTCATCCAGGCGTTGGCGATCACGACGAACACGCCGGAGGCGGCGCCGCTCACGGCCACCAGCACGCCGGCCAACAGATGCGTCCGGCGCGGGATCTTGTCCCACCCGTACAGATAGACGCCCAGGAAGATCGCTTCCGTGAAGAACGCGAACCCTTCGAGCGAGAACGGCATGCCGATGATGGGTCCCGCGAGCTCCATGAAGTGCGGCCACAGGAGCCCCAGCTCGAACGACAGCACCGTTCCCGACACGGCGCCGACGGCGAACAGGATCGCCGTGCCGCGGGCCCACCGCTTGGCGAGGTCGAGATACACGGTGTCGCCGGTGCGCTGCCAGCGGCGCTCGGCGACCACCATCAGCACCGGCATGGCAATGCCGATGCAGGCGAAGATGATGTGGAACGCGAGCGACACCGCCATCTGCGACCGGGCGGCGAGCAGGTCGGGCATGGACGCAAATGTCCAATGCGGCGTACCCGATGTCCATCCGAATCTATTGCGGCCGCAACGCGTCCCGGATGATGTCGTCCACCGCCCAGCGCACCAGCTCGGCCCGCTTGTCGCGGCGTCGCTGGGTCTCGGCGCGGACCTCGGCCAAACGTCGCTCGATATCGGCGACCTCGAGGGCGCGTAGCTGATCCTCCAGGTCGAAGCGATGCCCGATCAGCGTCTCGAGTTGGCCGCGCATGA